>JAGBXH010000330.1 GCA_017629395.1 Clostridia bacterium
GCAAGATATGCAGAATCGCGCCAGACGTAATGCGATTCGGTACAGATCACAGACGCTCCCTCTCCGCCGCTCTCACTTCTGCGTGCATAGGGATCTGCGCGATCGTGCACGCGCTCGCCCGTTTGTACGCGGTACTTATATCGAAGCCCCTCCGGACAAATATCGGTATGCCAAGTGCACTCCCACGCCCCGCACTCCGCAAGCCTTTGCATGGGAATAGGCTGCCAACCGTTCCATTCCCCGACAAGGCTGACCCGATCCGCTCCCGGCGCACACACGCGAAAGGCATAGGTAAAGCCCTGCGACAATGCCAGACGATGGACGCCGAAATACCGGTATGCGTGCGTTCCCTTTCCGTTTTGCAGATAATATGCCGCCAATTGCGCTGCTCCCTTGCTCTGTCCCGCTTCAAATCCCATAAAAAACCTCCGCGTACGGTAATACTTACAGTATTGCCCCCGTACGCGGAGATTTATCGTATGATCGAAATTATTCGTCCTGGTTTTCCCAGTTGTGGAATACGGTGAGCACGTCGTCGTCCTCTTCCAGCTTCTCCAGCAGCAGATTCATGAACTTCTTATCGTCGTCCGTGGTCAGCTCGGTGTAGGTGGAGGGGATCATGGTCTGCTCAGCGGAAAGCACGGGATAGCCCGCTGCCTTGATCGACTCAGCAACTGCAAATACGTCTGCGCTTTCGGTGTAGATCTCGAAAACGTCGCCCTCTGCTGCAAAGTCCTCAGCACCTGCCTCCATGGCATCCTCCATCAGCTTATCCTCGTCGATGTCGCCGTCCTCATTGTCGATGACGATCAGTCCCTTCTCGGAGAACATGAAGCTGACGCTGCCCGTCGTACCAAGGTTGCCGTGGTACTTGGAGAAAGCGGCACGCACGTTGCCTGCGGTTCTGTTACGGTTGTCGGTAGCAGCTCTTACGATAACTGCCACGCCTGCGGGACCGTAGCCCTCGTAGGTGATCTCTTCAAAGTTATCACCGCCTGCGCCCAGTGCCTTTTCGATGCTTCTCTTGATATTATCGTTGGGCACGTTGTTTGCCTTTGCCTTTGCGATCAGATCGCGAAGCTTGCTGTTGTTGTTGGGGTCGCCGCCGCCTGCCTTAACGGCAACTGCGATCTCCTTACCGATCTGGGTAAAGATCTTACCCTTAGCGGCGTCGGTCTTTTCCTTCTTGTGCTTGATGTTAGCCCATTTGCTATGTCCGGACATGTTATATTACCTCACTACAATTAAATTTTTTCAGTTTTTCAATAAACCCACTGCCGAAATTAAATCTTTTCGGTTTTTTTCAAGCAGATCATCTCAAACGCGCTGCCAAGCACGTGCTTGGTGGCAAGCGTCAGTGCAATTCTTGTCTGCTTGATTGCCTCATCGCTCTCGGAAAGGATGCGGCAGTTATGGTAGAAGCGGTTGAACGCAACGGCTACGTCCAGAATAAATCTGGTAATAACCGAGGGCTCGTAATCGCGCAGCGCCATGAGCACCTTTTCCTCGTAGGTGGAGAGCACCTTTAAGAGTGCCTGCTCCTCGGGAGCGGTGATCACGAAATCCTTTGCGGTGGGCTCGCCGGCCTTTTCTAAGACAGAGCAAGCACGCGCATAGGTGTACTGTACGTAAGGACCGGTATTGCCGTCAAAGGACAGCGCGTCATCCATGTTGAAGTCGATATCCTTGATACGGTTATTGGTCAGATAATAGAATACGATTGCGCCGACACCGACAGCCTCAGCCACGTCGGTTCTGCCCTTCATTTCGGGGTTCTTCTCTTCCATAATCTCGGTGACCTTATCGATGGCTGCACCGAACAAATCACGCAGAAGCACCACGTTACCCGTTCTGGTTGCCAGCTTTGCACCGCCGATGCTGACCGTGCCGTAAGGAATGTGCACCAGCTGATCGTGCCAATCGTAGCCCATCAGCTCCACTACCTTGAACCACTGCTTGAAGTGCAGGATCTGCTGCGTGCTGGTGACGTAGATGCACTTATCAAAATGATAGTTTTCCTTGCGGTAGACCGCTGCTGCGATGTCACGCGTGGGATACAGCGTGCTGCCGTCACGCTTGAGGATCAGACAAGGAGGCATGCCGTACTCGTCAAGGTCAACGATGGATGCACCGTCGTCGATCTTCAGAAGCCCTGCATCACGCAGCTTCTGCACCTGTGCGGGCATCTTGTCCGTATAGAAGGACTCACCAAGATAGCTGTCAAAGGTAATGCCCAGCTGCTTGTAGGTCTTTTCGTATTCCTCAAGACTGATCTGAATAAACCACTTCCAGAGCGCGAGATTTTGCTCGTCGCCCATCTCCATCTTATGGAACTCGGCACGCGCTGCATCCGCAAGAATTGTCTTGCCCTGCTCTTTTTCCTCGGTAATGGCGTTATTGATCTTAACGTAAAGCTCAACCAGCGTATCAATGCCGCCCGTCTCCACCATTTCCTTGCTGCCCCACAGGTTATAAGCCAGGATCAGCTTGCCGAACTGGGTGCCCCAGTCGCCGAGATAGTTGATGCCATAGCAATCATAGCCTGCAAACTCGTGCATTTTTTTGAGCGAGTGACCGATGACGGTAGTGCCCAGGTGTCCGATATGGAAGGGCTTTGCTACGTTGGGAGAGGAATAGTCCAAAACGACCTTTTTGCCGCAGCCAACGGTGGGTGCGCCGTACTTTTCCTTCTTTTCAAGCACGGCAGAAAGCACGTGGCTTGTCAGGAACGCGGGATCAAGACGGATGTTGAGATAGCCGTTGAGTGCCTCTGCGCTTTGCACGCAAGGGCAGCTCATGCCGTCTGCAAGCACCTGTGCGATCATAACGGGCGCGCGGCGCAAGGACTTTGCGAGCTTGAAGCAAGGCAGCGCAAGGTCGCCCATAGCGTCGTCGGGCGGATACTCCAGCATACCTGCCAGCTCTTCTGCCGTCAGCTCTGCTGCGGGGTTGATGCCCTTAACGCCCTCTAAAATGTTTTGTGCGATAAGTTGTTTGATTTTCAGCATAGTATTTATATTTCCTCAATGATTATTTTTCACAATTTTGTATTATAACACATACTTTGCAAAAATGCAACAGCAAATTTGCAATTATTCGCAATCCTTGCTTTGCAGCATATCTCTTGCCGCCTGCATCTGCGCCTCGGTGACCTTGATACCGCCCAAGATACGTGCCACCTCCGCAACTCTTTCCTCACCCGTCAGCTCTGCAACCGAGGTAAAGGCGCGTCCGTCCCTCTCCTCCTTACGGATATGCAGGTGCTGATCGCCAAGCGAGGCGACCTGCGCCGAGTGCGTGATGCAGATGATCTGCTGCTTTTGCGCCATATCCGAAAGTCGGATACCGATCTTGCGCGAGGTCTTGCCGGAAATGCCGGTATCCACCTCGTCAAAAATGGTGGTGGGCACGCCGTCCTTTTGATTCATGACGCACTTGATGGCAAGCATGATACGCGAAAGCTCACCGCCCGATGCAATGCGCACCATGGAGGAGAGCGGTTCGCCGGGGTTGGTGGCGATCATGAACTCCACGCGGTCTATGCCTGCAGCGCCAAGCTCTCTTTCGCGTGCTACCGCGATGCGAAAGCGTACGCCCGCCATATCCAGGTACGACAGCTGCTCTGCGATCTGCCCCGCTGCCTTTTCCGCCGCCCTTTCACGCTTTTCGGACATTTGCAGCGCCAGATTCATTGCGCTTGCATGAATTTCGGCAATCTGCGCGTCGTACTGCTCGCAAAGCTCGTCCGAGCCTTCAATCTCTTCAAGCCTTGCCTTGGCGTTTTCCAAGAATGCAAGCACCGCATCCACGCTGCCGCCGTATTTACGCTTGAGCTTGGAGATGGCTTCCAGCCTATCCTCAATCTTATCCAGCATTGCCACGGGATCATCGTCCAGCTCCTCGGCATACGCCGCAATACGGTCGGACAGATCCTTGACGCGATAGGAAAGATCGATCAGCTCCTCGCCCACCTCGGCAGCATCCGCAACGTAAGCCGCAAGCGCATTCATGGAAGCCGCGCTGCGCTCCAGCAGATAGGAGACCGAGCCGTTCGAGCCCGCGTCGGTTAACAATTTTGTGGAAAAGCGCACCTGCTTTTGCACCTTTTCGGTGTTTTGCAGCTTGTTTCGCTTTTCGATCAACGCCTCTTCCTCACCCGCCTTGAGCTTCAGAGAAGCAATATCGTTGATCTGATAGGTCAGCATTTCCACGGTGCGCAGCCGCTCTCCCGCATCGCGAATGAGTGCGTCACGCTTCTCACAAAGTGCGCGGTAGGCTGCGTACAGCTCAGCATAAGCCGCCCTTTGCTCTCCAAGCGCGGCGTATGCATCCAGCATTTCCATATGGTATGCAAGATCGGACAAAAGTCGGTTATCATCCTGCCCGTGAATGGAGATCAGGTGCGCGCTCGCCTCTCGCAGCATACCAAGCGTTGCCGTACGCCCGTTGATGCGTGCCGTGCTTTTGCCGTCCGCACTCAGCGTGCGCTGCAGGACGACCTCTCTGTCTTCACAAGCGATGCCAAGCGCATCAAGCGCCTTGATATGCGCGTCAGCCAGCTCTGTAAAATGTGCCGTAACACACGCTGTGCTCTGCCCCGAGCGCACCAGCTCACGGTCGCCCTTGGCACCGCAGACAAGCCCGATGCTATCTACAATGACACTTTTACCCGCGCCGGTCTGACCCGTCATGACGCAAAAGCCGCTTTCAAACGTCACGTCTGCGCAGGCAACGACCGCAATATTTTCAATATGCAGGCTTCTTAGCATATTTACTGTCCTCTGATAATTTCCTTGATTCTGGTATTCAGATCGGCTGCAGCCTCCGCATTGCGCGCAATGATAATAATGGTGTCGTCACCCGCTACGCAGCCAAGGATCACGGGAAGATGCAAATTATCAATGCCGACGGCTACCGCCTGCGCCATACCGGGGAAGGTTTTGACCACCACGGTGTGCAGGGCAAAATCCACCGACGTGATGGATTCAGCAAGTGCATGGCTGAACTTGAAATTGCTCAAAGGCTCACCCGTTTTGGGCAGCTCGTAGCGATAAGAGCCCTTTTCGCTCATAACCTTGGTCAGCTTGAGCTCACGGATATCACGCGAAACGGTCGCCTGCGTGACCTCATAGCCCATCTTGCGCAGGTGCTCGATCAGGTCGTCCTGCGTTTCGACCTCGTACTTTTCTACGATCTCTATGATCTTTTCATGTCTGTTCTTTTTCATGACGTTCTCCGTAAATCCGTTATCATTATTCGTTTTCGGTCATTTTCTGGCGCAGCTTTTTATAAAAACCGCAGTTTTTGATGCGTACCAGATTGGTCTGCAAGGGGGATTTGCCTATGCGCACCACGTCACCCTTGTACATTTCGTAATTGGTTCTGCCGTCCACGGTCAGATACAGCATTTTTTCGCGCTGACAAATATTTTTGATCTCAAGCACTGCACTATCCGGGAAGATCATAGGTCTTGCCGCAAGAGAATGCGGGCAGATGGGCGTGACGCAGAAGCAGGACACGCGCGGATCCACGATAGAGCCGCCCGCCGACATGGAGTACGCCGTTGAGCCCGTGGGGGTTGCGACAATCAATCCGTCTGCGCGATAGGAGGTGACGGGCGTGCCGCCCTCCGAAAGCTCCAGATCCACAATACGCGCAATGGAGCCGTTGGAAATGACCGCATCGTTGAGTGCATAGCAGCAGGAGCGCAGGTTTCCCTTAGAGCCGATCAGCTCCACGTTGAGCATGGAACGCTTTTCCAGGGTATAGCCATCCGCCTCAAACAGCTTGTCAAGCTCGGCAATATCACGCATTTCCAGTTCAGCCATAAAGCCGAGTCTGCCCAGATTGATGCCCAGAATGGGTGTGCCGCGCGTAGCGGAGCGACGCGCTGCCTCTAAGATCGTACCGTCACCGCCCAGCACCACGATCATATCCGCCGTGGCATATACCTCATCAATGGGCAGCAGTAAAAATTCCGCTCTCCCCTGCACCATTTTCAAAAAGCGTTCGCGGTTGTAAACGGCAGCCGTGACGGTGCAGCCGTGCGCAATCAGACGCTCGGCAACAGCGATGGCGGCGTACGCCTTTTCGGTAATATTATAATTTGTAATGATCGCTATTCGTTTCATCAGAAGCCTACTTTCTCTCGCAAGCAAACAGCTCTTGTACGGCGCGCAGCCGCACGTCCTGCGCTTGCTCTTCCTTTGTATAATATGCAAGGTACTCGACGTTGCCGTCACCGCCCTCGATAGGCGAGCGGATCAAGCCACGCAGGCAAAGCCCCTGCTCCCATGCCGCATCCAGTACACGCTCAACAGCCGCACGGCGGTGCAGAGCATTTTTCACAATGCCGTGCTTATCCAGCGCGCTCCTTCCCGCTTCAAATTGCGGTTTGATCAGTCCGACGTAAATGCCCCCGTCGCGCAAAAGACTTGCAACGCAAGGCAAGATCAACGTTTGCGAGATAAACGACACGTCCATGACCACAATATCCACGCAGCCGCCGATGTGCTCGGGCGTCAAATAGCGGGCATTGACGCCCTCCATGCAGCTCACGCGCTCATCAAGCACCAGGTCCGGGTCAAGCTGATCCCTGCCTGAATCGATCGCATACACGTGCGCAGCCCCCGACTGCAAAAGGCAATCCGTAAAGCCGCCCGTGGAGGCACCGATATCTGCAGCACGCATACCGCGCACGTCGATATCAAACGCCCTCAATGCGCCCTCCAACTTCAGACCGCCGCGGCTGACGTACCGCTCGCGCTCCAGAATCTCTACGACATGATTCCCCTCGCTGACGTCCTGCGAGGGCTTTGAGATGACCTTACCGTCAAGCAAGGCCTTCCCCTCTTCTATGTATTTCCTTGCGGCAGTACGGCTTTTGACGTATCCGTTCTCCACAAGGTACAGATCTGCTCTCATAGCTTATGCCGCACGCATCAGATCAATGCTTGCACGGAAAATGGGAATCAGCTTTACCAAAAACGGAATCGCAATCCCAACAGCGCAGCCTGCCCATACCTGCAAGGGCGTATGTCCTACCAGCTCCTTGAGTCGCTTTTCTCTGTTCTCGTTATTCTCCGCGTTGATCACGTCAATGACCAGCTTGTTCAAGATCACAGCCTGCTTGCTGACCTGACGGCGCACACCCATAGCATCATTGACAACGACCATAGCAAGCACGCCTGCCACGGCAAACTCAAACGATGCGGGCGTAAACACGATGCAGGTAGCAACTGCGCATGCCATCACGGCAGCGGAATGCGAGCTGGGCATGCCGCCCGAGCCGAACATTGCATCGATGAGATTAAACTTTCTGTTTTTGA
Organism: Clostridia bacterium; assembly: GCA_017629395.1. GTDB lineage: Bacteria > Bacillota > Clostridia > Oscillospirales > CAG-272 > SVQP01. Next base: position 7,329 of record JAGBXH010000330.1, read on the forward strand.
AATATCCCGTCACGATCTTCAGTCCCTGCGCGGCAAACCACGCGATCAAGGTAGACATTACGACGTAATTGGTAAAAAACTGCTTAAAAATCAAAATTTATCACTCCTTCAAAGGTCAATAGCTTCTTTTGGCAAGATACCTGGCAAGCTCAATCAAATTCTCACTTCCCGCAATGTCCTCAATGGCATCGATCGCCCTTTGGGTCAGATCGGCAGCGTACGCCTTAGCACCCTGCACGTCGTAAAAGGTCATAAACGTCGTCTTCTGATCTCTTGCGTCACCGCCCACGCTCTTGCCCATGATCTCGGCGGTTTGCGTGCAATCCAGCACGTCGTCCATTACCTGAAAAGCAAGCCCGATATGCTGCGCATAACGCACTAGCGCGTCAAAGCGCGTGTCGCCCTCCTCAATCCCCGCTGCATGGCAGCCAAGGCGTACGGCTGCCTCGATCAGCGCACCGGTCTTGCCTCGGTGCAGCTCCAAGAGCTCTTGCTCGGTCAAGGTATTCTTCTCACCGAACATATCGATGACCTGTCCCTTGACCATGCCAAAGCTGCCCGCTCCGCGCGAAAGCGCAAGGGCTGCGTCGGCTCTGCTCTTGTCACTTGCGTACGGGCAAGAAAGTATCACACCGAACGCATCGGTCAGAAGTCCGTCGCCTGCAAGCGTGGCAATATCCTCACCGAACACCTTATGATTGGTGGGTCTGCCGCGGCGCAAATCGTCGTTATCCATACAAGGCAGGTCGTCGTGGATGAGCGAATAGGTATGCACCATTTCCACGGCAGCGGCAAAATCCAGCGCAACGCGCGAGTCACCACCAAGCATTCTGCAGCTTTCCAAGACAAGCGCGGGACGAATGCGCTTGCCCCCTGCCAGAAGGCTGTAATTCTGCGCCCGATACAGCACGCTGCACGTGCGCTCCCCCCGGGGGTATATCGTTTGCAGCCGCGCCTGTACGGCAGCTGCGTCGTTTTCCAAAAATGCGGGGATCACGTTACTGCTCCTCGTCCGTGACAAAATCCACGGCAACGATCTCGCCCTGCGCGTTCTGCTGCAGGATCTTGATCTTTCTCTCGGCGTCGTCCAGCTCAGCGGAAAGGCGGCGCACGATGACCACGCCTTCTTCGTAAAGTGCCAGCGACTCGGCAAGCGGGATTTTATCGTTTTCCATGGCGCGGATGATCTGCTCAAGTCTTGCCAGCGCCTGCTCGTAACTCATTTTCTCTTCCATAATTGCTCCTTCTCGATGCTATCTACGGTTGCGTTGACCGCACCGTCGGCAAATCTTACGGTAATGGGCTGTCCCACCTCAAAGGCGGATGCAGAGGTGGCAACCTTGCCCGAGCCGTCCGCTGCTACGGCATAGCCTCTTTGCAGCACGGCAAGCGGGCTGAGTGCCTCCAGCTTTCCTACCGACGCTCCAAGCGTCTGCTTTTTTCGCGCGAGCATCTGCCCGCCCGCGTTTTGCAATCTCACCCACAGCTCGTCTACGCGCATCTGCTTCTCTGCCAGCACCGTGGCGGGTGAGCGCATGGCGCGCGACGCGGCAAGCGTTTGCAGCTGCCGTCTTCTTGCCTGCACGCCCGACAAGGTCAAAGCGCCAATACGGGCAAGGCGCGCGTCAAGCTCGGCTTTGAGTGCAAATCTGTCCGGAAAGACCAGCTCGGCAGCGGCACTGGGCGTGGGAGCGCGCAGATCTGCCACAAAATCACAAATGGTAAAGTCGGTTTCATGTCCGACAGCCGAGATCACGGGGATCTCGCAGGCGGCAATCTCTCTTGCAAGGCGTTCGTCGTTAAACGCCCAAAGATCCTCAATCGAGCCGCCGCCTCGCCCGATGATGATGACGTCCACGTTGCGCGCGCGGTTAAAATAGCGAATGCCGCCCGCAAGGTATGCGGGTGCCTGCTCTCCCTGCACAAGCGAAGGAAAGATCAGCAGCTCGCCCTGCGGGTATCTGCGCCCCGTGACGTTGATGATATCGCGTATTGCCGCACCCGTGGGAGAGGTGATAATCCCCACGCGCCGGGGCAGCTTAGGAATTGGCTTTTTGCGCGCAGGATCGAACAGCCCCTCGGCTTCCAGCCTTGCCTTGCATTGCTCAAAGGCAAGATACAGGCTGCCAAGTCCGTCGGCTTCCATACAATCAGCGTAGAACTGATACTGACCGCCCGGTACGTACGCCGACACTCTGCCGTGCAAAAGCACCTTCATGCCGTCGCGCGGCTCAAACCTCAGCCTTGCGGCATGCGCTTTGAACATGACCACGCGTACGGTTGCGCCTGCGTCCTTGACCGAGAAATACATGTGTCCGGTCCTGTGATTGGTGAAATTGGAGATCTCACCCTTGATCCACATATCCGAGAGCACCGCGTTGCCGTCCAGCAGCATTCTGACGTATTCATTGAGTTGGGTAATCGAAAAATACTGTCTGGCGTCCTGCATGCAGTTTACTCTCCTTTCATGAATTTGTTGCGGCACAAAAGGCTTGTGCCTGCGGCGTTATCCGCAGAGAATGCGGGTGCGCCGAAATATGCGTGGAACTTACGCTCCAGTCGCTCGCGGATGCGGCAATTGCTCATAACGCCGCCCGCATACAAAACGGGCATTCTGCCGTGCTCCGTGAGAATATTCTCGGTCATCTGCGACAGCGTTGCCGCCACGAAATCCAAGGTATAGGCTGCCGTCAGCTCTTTATTGCCCGTCATGTTATACAGCTTGAGCGCGAGATTTTCAAGTCCCGAAAGATTGCACACGCTGCCCTTGACGCTGACACGCGGCTTGGGAATCTTGCCCGAAGCGCCTGCTGCCAGCAGCTCCAGCGCACGTCCGCACGGAAAAGACAGACCCATGGCAACGCCGATGCGGTCGATGGCTTGTCCTGCATTGAGGTCAGCCGTCTCACCGACCAAGGTCACGCTTGCAATGCTGCCGTTTTCGGGCGTGACCAGCACCGCTTCGGTGGTGCCGCCCGACACGTGAAAGGCGATAAACTGCCCCTGCATCAGCTTTTCCATCTGTCCCGATGCGTATGCAGCCGCCATGATGTGCCCGTTCTGATGCGAAAACGCATACAGCGGCACGCCAAGTGCGGCAGCAAATGAGGTTGCAGCCGTCTTACCCGCCAAAAAGCAAGGCATATAGGAATCCTTGGCGTCACGCGGAAAAGCGGAATACCCCACCGCAGCCACGGTATAATCGGCAGTTACGGCACGCAGCTGCTCGCAAACGTCGGGCAGGTTTTTCAGGTGCGCAAACACCGCGTCACTCTGCCGCAGGCCACAAGCACCCGCCTCCACGGGCAAGGGGCTTTTGATATTGGCAATCACCTGCCCCTGGGCGGTGCATACCGCTGCAGAGGTGGTATAATTGCTGGTATCAAAGCCGACGAAGCATACGGGCTTACTTTGCGTCATACTCTGCCTTAATGCCGTTGAGCACGCCGTTGACAAAGGAGCGTGCCTTTTCGTCGTCATACTTCTTGGAAAGCTCGATTGCCTCGTTAATGGCAACGGTTGCGGGAACGTCCTTTGCGTTTGCCATTTCGTACACGCACAGACGGATGACCGCACGCGAAACGCGGGTCAGTCTTGCTACCTTCCAGCCGTTGGAGTGACGCTCAATGGTTGCGTCGATCTCGTCCTGCTTTTCGCAAACGCCAAAAAAGGTGTCCTTGACGTAATTGCCCTCGGGCTCGCCGTTTTGCTCACACCAGGTTGCAAACACCTCCTCGGGGGTCTCGTCACGTCTGAAATCTCTCTCAAACAGCAGTGAAAATACTGCTTCTCTTTGCATTTTTCTGCTTTGTTGTGCCATAATTGTTTCCTTTCGCACGTAATGGGTATAATTAGACATTATAATCTATACTATTATACACCCCCGCGCGAGAAAAGTCAACACAATTATGCATATTTATTTGCATAAAGTGAATACTTTGCATTTCAGAGTTATGTGCGTGTCATAACCTCATGCATACAACAAATCAACTTTGCAAAAATCCATGTAAAGGTTTCGTAAATTTTTGTGCGCGTACTTGCATTTTTTCCGCGAGTGTGGTAAAGTATATATATCTGAATATGTAAAGGACACGACTATGAAATTCAAGGCTTTCATCAAAGCGTTTTTGATACACACATGCATTTATTCCACCGTGCTTTTCAGCGCGGCTATGCTGTTTTGCTTACTTGGCAACATGACCTCGTTTGCCACGGCATCCTATTTTCTTATCCTTGCCTTTTGCGCTTTCCTTGCCGCAGCAAACGTGATATTTGCAAAGTCAAATCTGTCGATCTGGTGGCGCACGATCATACACGCGGCGCTGACGCTGGGCGGCTTTGCCCTTTGCTTTTTGATCCGATATGCGGACATTGGCACACCGCGCGAGTCGGTCACGCTGTTTGCCGTGCTTGTCACGGTGCTGTACGCGATCTGCATGGGCGTATTCCTTGCAGTACGCTACGCAAAGCAAAAAAAGGCGGAGGCAAAGCGTTACCAAAGCGTTTACGCATCCACCAATGATCAGAAACGGAGATAATTACCGAATATGAATCTGGATTCCATTATCAAAGCACTCGTCATCGTCATCATTGTGCTGCTGATCTGCTCGCTGCTTTTGCTGGGCGCTTGGGGCGTAGTGGCGCTGGTGACCGACTCTCCCCTGTTCGGCTCTTCGACATCCAATCAACCGGACAAGCCCGCACAGCAGACGCAGGCTGACACAGACGATATTCCCGCAAACACCGTGCCCGACAACTCCGCTGTGCTTGGCGAGAGCGCGGACATGGGACAGGACTATATCGACAGCATCGTTTTCCTTGGCGACTCCACCACTTACCATATGATCAACCGTGCCGTTTTGACGGGCGGCAAGGAAACCAAGCAGGTATGGTCGGGTGCTCTTGGCACGCTGACCCTGGACGGCAACATTCACAAGACCACCATCGTCTATCCCAAGACCGACACCGAAATGACCATAGCCGAGGCGGCAGCGCAGGAAAAACCCAAATATATGGTAATCACGCTGGGCGTTAACGGTGTGGCATACGCCAACGAAACACAGTTCAAGGCATACTACGGCAAGCTGATCACGGCAATCAAGGAAGCAAGCCCCGATACCAAGATCATGCTCGGGTCCATCTTCCCCGTTTCCGAGAGCTACGACCAAAAGGGCGGCAAGCTCTGCAATGCCAACATTGACATAGCAAACGGCTGGATCAAGCAGCTGGCTGCCGAGCAGGGCTGCAAATACCTTGACACGGCAAGCGTGCTCAAGGATAACAACGGATGCATGATCGCCGCCTACGACAACGGCGACGGCATTCACATGACGGCTGACGCTTACAGAGCCGTCCTGCAATATATCCGCACACACGGCTACACCGACTAACATTTAAGGAGTTTATTATGAAAAAGCTGACTTTGATCGCAGCAATGCTGCTCTGCCTTTCCCTTTGCTTTACCGCGTGCGATTCCTATCGCAACGACGTACCCGTCAACGACCTGGCAAGTGCCGTGCTGGGTGCCGTTTCCACCGAGGGCGGCTTTACCGCAGTCGATGCGGACTACGTATCTCTTGAATTTGCAACGCCCGATACCATTTCCGCCAACGTGCAGGAGTGGACGATCTGCGTATCGACCTCACAGTCCACCGTAGACGAGTTTGGCATCTTCCGCGTCAAGGACGGCGGTGACGTAAACGCTGTCAAGGCAGAGGTGGAGACCTACGTGCAGGCGCTGCAGGTCAAGCTGGAGGTATTCCTTGAGATGTACGATCCTGCCGAGAAGACCAAGCTGGAGAATGCGCAGGTATTCGTTTACGGTAATTACGTGGTGTTCACCATGCTGACCGACGCGGATACGACGGCTGCAACCAACGCTGTCAAGGCTGCGTTGGAAAAGTAATGAAGAATGAAGTCGCCGCGCGCGGCTGATGCATAATGAAAATTGAATCATTTGGGTAGAAAAAAGGAACTGCTTGATTCTTTGAGCAGTTCCTTTTTCGTTTGTGTAGGCATGGGGCGCGCGAAATAAGCCGTCCCCCCGAGGGGACGGCTTATCGAGGTGCGCGTTGTGATACATCCCCACAAGGCAAAGAAAACCCTTGCCGAGCAAGGGTTTTCTGTTATTTTGGTTTTAATTTACGGGTCTGCAAACGAATGCAGCCGTTCCCGTTTGCGCGATTTCGTCGCGCACGCGCTGCGCTGCTTTTTCATCGGTAAAAATACCTACCACGCTGGGGCCGCTGCCGCTCATCAATGCCCCGATCGCACCGCCTTCCAGCATGGTTTTCTTGGCAGCGGCTGCCGCCTTATGCACGGGCAACACAACGGACTCGAAAATATTATACATAGCGTCCGACATCGCGGCAAGATCTCCCTGCTCCATGGCATTGACCACGCGCGCAAGACGCGCTTCGCTCTCGTTGCCCTGCTCCTTAAAATCACCGTATTTTTCGTCCAGCGCGCCGTACGCCCACGGGGTGCTGATTCCCTCTCCTCCGCGCGCGATGACCAGACAGCACTCCGGCATGGGGGCGCACGCTTGCATGATCTCCCCGATCCCGCGCGTGATACGCGTACCGCCAACCATGCAAAACGGCACGTCCGCGCCAAGGCGTGCACCGAGTCTGAGTAATTCCTGCTCGTCATATTTGCCGAAATGTGCATTGAGCGCGCACAAAACAGCCGCAGCATCCGCGCTGCCGCCCGCAAGCCCCGCTTGCAGGGGGATATGCTTGTCGATATCTATCTCAATTCTGCAAGGCACAAGCCCCGCAAAGTACCGCTCGGCTGCCTTGTAAGCAAGGTTGCGCCCATCACACGGCAAGTCCGCACCGCAACGCAATACGATCTCAGCGTGCTCGTTCTCGCTGATTTGTACGCTGACCTCGTCACAAAGATCCACCGATTGCATGATGCTGACGATATCGTGATACCCGTCCGCGCGCTTTGCCGTCACGTCCAGATATAAATTGATCTTGGCGCAGGCTCTCATTTTCATAATAATCTCCCGTTGTTTTTCTCTTTGACTTGATTATACCACATCGTGTGCGCTTTGGCAAGAGGATAAAGTGTGTACGCATTATTAAAATTCACGCACGAGTGATGAAATCTTATGTCAATCCCTTGACGAAACCGCGTATTTGTTATATAATATAAAGTGCGATATTTTATGCACATACTGAATTTGGGGAGACAGCTATGCAAACACAAAAGCTTAAGGGACAAAAAGTTTATATGATCGCCGCCCTCGGTGTTGCCATTGTGGGCGTTTTGCTCTACGCCATTGTCAACGTAGGCGCAATCAAGGATTTTATAGGACGTGTGTGGATGATTTTCGCCCCCGTCATATACGGCTTTTGCCTGGCATATCTGTGTAATCCGATCATGAGGCTTTTTGATAACCACGTATTCAAAAAGGTGAAGTTCCCCGGCCTGCGCCGTGCGCTCTCACTATTTATGACCACTCTGGTAGTGCTGGCGATCATTGCCGCCTTCCTTGGCATTCTCGTGCCTGAGGTGGTGCGCAGCATTCAGCGTCTGGTTGCCAACTACGACACTTATCTTGAAGAAATTACAGCGCTTGTAAACAGCGTTATTCTGCAGATTGAAGCCTTGATCGGCAGAACTGCCGTTGAAGGCACGCAATATATCGATCCCGAGGAACTGAAGACCTCCGTAAATGAAGTGATCGGCTCTGTCTTTGACTCCTCCAAGAGCCTTTTGGAGCAGATCACGGATCTGTTTGACAAAAACTCCTCCTCAGCACTCAAATCTCTTTTGGAAAAGCTGTTCCCCTACACCAGCTCCCTGATCAATAAGGTCTATTTGCTGATCATTGAGACCTTCTTCAGCGTACTGATTGCTTACCACCTGCTTGCTACCAAGGAAACCCGTCTGGCGCAGATCAAAAAGATGAGACGAGCCCTCTTTACCAAGGAGCAAAACAAATTTATCAATAACGTGCTGGGCATTATCAACCGCTCCTTCGGCAGCTATATTGAGGGTAAGCTGCTGGATGCTGCCATCATTTTCCTGATGTGCCTGGTTGCCTTCTGGATCTTTGATATTTCCGAATATTTCGTGCTGATCTCGGTGCTTATCGGGCTTACCGATATCATTCCCGTGGTGGGTCCGCTGATCGGTGCGATCCCCGGCGGCTTTATCATTCTGATCACCAATCCCTCCAAGCTTCTTCTTTACATCGTTCTGGTGCTGATCATCCAGCAGCTGGAGGGCAATATCATCAGTCCTAAGATCCTGGGCGATCAAATGGGTGTCAGCGCACTTTGCGTGCTGATCTCCATTGTGGTCATGGGCACCATTTTCCGCGGTAACCCCATTGCGCTGATCATGTCCGTTCCCTTGTTTGCGGTCATGGTTGAGCTTGGCAAAATGTTCATTGAATCAAGGCTCAAGAAAAAAGGCTTCTCTACCGATACGGCTGAATATTACCGAGGAGAAGCGACAGAGGATGAAATTGATTTCGCCGTGCACTACCAGAATAAAAAGCTGGCATTCTTCTACGAGCACAGCAAGATCAAAAAGTGGGTAGACCAAAACCGCGAGAAAAAGCAGCTGCGTAAGCTGCAGAAAAAGGCGCAAGCAGAGGCTGCCCAATCACAAAATTCCGACGTGACCGATCAACCCCGGAGCACCCAGGCAGATACGCAAGAGGACAATGCAAGCACGCAAGAATAAACATCATCGAGGTATTACATGAATCAAGAAAGCATCAAAAGGGGTGGCATTTCGGTAGATACCGAGCACATCTTCCCCATCATCAAAAAATGGCTGTATTCCGAAAAGGATATTTTTCTGCGCGAGATCGTTTCCAATGCGACCGACGCCGTGACCAAATTCAAGCGTTTGCAATCGCTGGGTGAGATCCCCTCTGTGGACGACGCCTATTGCATCACGGTTGAGCTTGATAAGGATGCACGCACCATCAGCGTCTCTGATAACGGTATCGGCATGAGCGAGCAGGAGCTGGATAAGTACATTTGTAACATCGCACTTTCGGGTGCATTCGACTTTATCCGCAAATATGAGGGTGAAGGAGCGGCAAACGGTATTATCGGTCACTTTGGCCTGGGCTTCTACTCGGCGTTTATGGTATCCGACAGCGTAGAGATCTACACCAAGTCCTACATGGATGCACCTGCGGTGCATTGGGTATGCGACGCAGAAGGCACTTATTCGACCGAGCTCTGCGACAAGCCCGAAAGAGGTACGACCGTCATCATGCACGTCAGCGAGGGCGAGAGCGAATATCTGGACAAGGCAAGACTTGGCGGCATGCTGCGCAAATACTGCGCGTTTATGCCCGTTGAGATCTTTTTCAAGCAGGCTGACGACAGCACTGAGGGCGAGCAAAAGCCCGTCAATGATCCCTCGCCGCTCTGGCAAGCCAATCCCTCGGATTGCACCGACGAGCAGTATGCGGAATTTTATAACAAGGTGTTCTCCGATTTCAAGCAGCCCTTGTTCCACATTCACATCAATGCCGATTATCCTTTGAACTTCAAGGGCATTCTCTACTTCCCCCGCATCTCGTCCGAGTACGAATCCATTGAAGGACAGGTCAAGCTGTACTACAATCAGGTATTCGTTGCCGATAACATCAAGGAGGTCATCCCCGACTATCTGCTGATGCTGCGCGGCGTGCTGGATTGCCCCGAGCTGCCGCTCAACGTATCCCGCAGCTACCTGCAAAACAATTCCTACGTGACCAAGGTTGGCGCGCACATCGTCAAAAAGGTTGCCGACAAGCTCAACTCTCTTTGCAATCTGGAAAGAGAGCAGTATGAGGGTATTTGGGACGACATTCGCATTTTCGTGGAATACGCCTCTATCCGTGACCGCAAGTTTTACGAAAGAGTCAAGGGCAGCCTGCTGCTGACGCTGACCGACGGTAAGCACGTCACCATTGACGAATATCTCGAAGCTGCCAAGGAAAAGCATCCGGGCGTGGTGTACTACACCACCGACAAGGCGCTGCAGGCACAGTACATCTCCATGTTTGCAAAGCAGGATATTTCTGTTGCGGTGCTTGAAAAAACGCTGGATACGCAATTCGTTTCCACGCTGGAGTCTTACCGCGACGACGTCAAGTTCAAGCGCATCGACTCCGACGTAGCAGACGCTCTCAAGGGCGACGGTGAGGTGACCGATCAGCCCGCGCTGACCGAGCTTTTCAAGCGCGTCAGCGGCAACGAGCAGTTAAACGTAAGCTATACCCCCCTTAAGGAGCAGGGCGTCCCCGCCATGCTCAGCGTCACCGAGGAATCCTCACGCATGGCAGACATGATGCGTATGTACGCCATGAGCGCGGGCACCTCCCCCATGGACTTCCCGCTTGAATATTCTCTGGTTGTCAACACCACCTCCGCGCTGTACACCAAGCTGCAAAACCTTTCAAAGCAAGATCCCGACAAGGCTGAGCTGCTGGCGCGTCAGATCTATTCCCTTTCCCTGCTCGCCCAGCGCAGGCTGAGCGCAGAGGAGCTGGAGCAGTTCCTGTCCGGCAGCTTCTCGCTCTTAGAGCTTTTGTAAATGAACGGGGATCTGCTTGCATATGCGCACGATCACGCGCATGCCCCCGCCGAGAACGTACAGCAAAATCTTGCCGAGCTGCAAAAGCGGCAAAGCACGCTGCACCGCGCACGCGCCTTCTGGCTCGGAGAGCTCCTTGCCGATAAGGATGCGGACATTCCGCTCTCCCTTGACGAGCTTGGCACTCTGCTGGAGCAATTGGGGGACGCCGAGCAGCCGCAGGACTGCTATGCTGCCGCCGTGCAGCACGCTGATCCCGTTGCGCTTTGCACAGAGATCGCCCGACGCTTTCCCGCCTTTTACGAGCAAGCCTTTGCAGAGCTGTTCGGTGCACATCAATCCCCCTCGCCCGAGGCGCAGGGTCGTGTGGCATACGTCGCAAACAGCTATACCGAGCAGGCGTTTTTAGAGCTGACGGGCTTTATCAAGGAGCGCAGAGTTGCCTACTTTCACGGCTTTGAGGACGTTTGCCAAGAGGTGCGCAACGGTCTTTGCGAATACGGGATTTTACCCGTGGAGTCCACCGCAGACGGCATTATGGCAGGACTTTTGCGCCTGATCGAGCTATACGATCTGCGCATTTGCGCACTTTGCCACGTCAGCACACAGCAAGGCGGCAGCACCGCCTTTGCCTTGGTACGTGCAACGCTTCCCGTGCTGCAGCCTACGTCCGGGCATTGCATTGACGTGCTGTTCTCCCCCGCTTTACCGAGTGACGCAGGAAGCTTGATCACAGCGGCTTCGCTTTGCTCACACAGCCTGACGCACACCTGGTCCTATACGGGTCAGGACGGGGAGCTGATCCGTATGCGATTTGCGCTCACTCCCGATACCTTTTACCCCTTCCTTTGGTATCTGCTGCTTTTTTGCGCAGATCTCACGCCCATAGGATTCTACACCGTAAAAAACACAAATAAATAAAATAAAGAGGAATGCATATTATGAAACAAACCATCAATTACAAAACACAGGGCGTTTGCTCCCGTCAGATCAATCTCGTCGTCGAGGACGGCGTTATCACCGAGGCTGCCTTTGTAGGCGGCTGCCACGGCAACACGCAGGGCGTTGCTGCTCTGGTCATCGGCATGGAGGCTAAGGAAGCCATTCGCCGTTTGCGCGGCATCAAGTGCGGCTTTAAGCCCACCTCCTGCCCCGATCAGTTGGCACAGGCTTTGGAGCAGAATCTGCAGGACTAATTAAATAACATAAATATAAAGGAGAACGCGATCATGGAACAGTACATGAAAAACTACCTGCGCTGGTTGGAGTGCGATAAGCTCAGCGATGCCGAGAAGGCAGAGCTTGCTGCCATTCGTGACGACGACGGCGAGATCAGACTGCGCTTTACCTCTTACCTCTCTTTCGGCACCGCGGGCTTGCGCGGCATTATGAAGACCGGCATGAACGCTATGAACGTACACACGGTTGCTTACGCAACGCAGGGTCTTGCCAACCTCATCATTAAGGAAGGCAGAGCTGCCGACGGCGTTGCCATTGCCTACGACAGCCGCAACAATTCCGCGCTCTTTGCAAAGACCTCCGCGCAGGTGCTTGCAGCAGCCGGCATCAAGTCCTATCTCTTTGACGATCTGCGTCCCACCCCCGAGCTTTCCTTCGCTCTGCGCGAATATGGCTGCGTAGCGGGCATTAACATTACCGCATCCCACAACCCCAAGCAGTACAACGGCTACAAGGCTTACTGGGAGGACGGCGCGCAGCTGCCCCCCGAGCACGCTGATACCGTCAGCGCATCCATGGAAGCACTTGACATTTTTGAGGACGTCAAGCTGGCTGATTTTGACAAGGCTGTTGCAGACGGCTTGATTGTCATGCTGGGCGAGGAGACCGATGAAAAGTACCTGGCGCAGGTAGTTGCGCAGGCGGTCAATCCCGACGCGGTCAAGGCTGTTGCCAATGATCTTGCTATCGTGTATACCCCTCTGCACGGCACGGGTCATAAGCTGGTTCCCGAGGTCATGAAGCGCATTGGCCTTGAGAACCTCTACACCGTTCCCGAGCAGATGATCATTGACGGTGACTTTCCCACCGTTCCCAAGCCCAACCCCGAATATCCGCAGGTATTTGAGCTGGGTATCGAGATCGCCAACCGCGTAGGCAGCGACCTGATCGTGGCAACCGACCCCGACGCAGACCGCGTGGGCGTCATGACCAGAACCGC
>JAGBXH010000331.1 GCA_017629395.1 Clostridia bacterium
TCGCCAATCTCAATTTCCTCGGTGGCAACCGTGTCGTTTTCGTTGATGATAGGCAGCACAGAGAGCTCCAAAAGGCGGCTCATGGTGTTTTCGAAGTTTTGGTGGCGGTCGTCGTGGCGCAAATCGTCTGCCGTCAGCAGAATCTGCGCAACCGTGTGATTGTATTCGGAGAACAGCTTGTCGTAGGTGTACATCAGCTCGCATTGTCCCACGGCAGCTGCCGCCTGCTTGCCTGCCACGTCACGCGGACGGGAGGGAAGCCCCAGCTTGCCCACACCCATGCCGATTGCACCGGACGATACGAGAATGATCTCGTGTCCCGCGTTTTTGAGGTCGGAGAGGTTTTTGCAAAGCTGCTCAATTCTCTTGATATTGAGTCTGCCCGTGGCATGCGCCAGCGTGGAAGTGCCGATTTTGACTACGATTTTCATGTATACGTCCTCCTTTTGAGGTCGAAGATTTTATCTGATTAAATTATTATACCATATTTATGTGCCCTCTGCAAGAGCAAGCGGCAAAAAATGCATGCCAATTGCGTTTTTTCTGTGCACTTGCGTCAAAAAACGGAGGCTGATTGCGCAGCCTCCGTCATTGTTTTTATTCCGCCTCTTTCCAAGAGGGGATCTGATCCTTGTAGATCTTATAGAACTGGGTGTTGGTGACAAGGTAGACGTCCTCTGCCTCGCTCATCATCTTGACCAGCTGCTCAAAGGTTTCGTAGCCTGCACCGTTGTTGAGGTCAAACTCGTAGCTGTGACCCCATACGTAGAACAGCATATCCTCGGTGCACTCTGCATCGATAAACTGCTGCGCAAGCGTCAGGCATTGGGGATCGATTGCCGAGCAGGTGGGCATCCACTTCATGAAATACTCGGGCAGCTCGAAATTGTAGGTCGAGGTCGTGCCGCGCGCAAATCGGATGTCGGTGTTTTTCAGTACCAGCTCAATGGTTGTGTCGGTGTATTCGGTGTCACCGCCCGGCCAAGCCATGCCCACGGGACGAACGCCGGTAAGCTTTTCAATGTTGTCAGCGTCCTTGCCAACCTCTTTCTTGATCTGGCTTGCACGCTTGTCATAATTCTTGAGCGAGGGGTGGTTCATGGTGTGCACCAGTACCTCGTAGCCGTCGTAAATGCCGGTTTTGAGCTCTTCCTCAGTAAAGCGCTGGTGAGGAATGGTGGGGTCGCCGATCGCGGGGCCAACCCATTCCCAGTTTGCGCCGTAAAGACCTGTGTTGATATTAAAGGAAACGCAGGTGACGTTATATTTTTTGAGAATCTCAATCACCTTAAGGTCCTGCGTAATGCCGTCGTCAAGGCTGAGAGTAAAGAACTTCTTGGGCTTTCCGTCGTTGGGCACGATAGTTTCCTCCTCGGTTGCAATTTCGGTGATCTCCTCTGTTGTCGGAGCTTCGGTTTCTTGCTCAGTAGGCTGCTCGGTCTCTTGCGCGGTGGTGGTCTCAGTTTCGGGATCGGTTTCCACGGGCTGGTTGCCGTTGTCGCAAGCTGCCAGCAGGGTAGTGGAGCACAAAAACAGGGCAAGCAGGATCTTGGCGATATGTTTCACAATCGTATCCTCCATTCAGTATTGTCACTATTATAGCAAATTCCGCACGATTTGTCAAGATTTTGCGCGAATATAAGTGGCAAGATCGGAAATCGCCTTGCTGTAGCTGTCAAAGCCAAGCCCCTTGACGCGCAGGGTGCACACGGGGGTGACGAAGGAAATGCGGCGAAATTCCTCGCGCGCATCCACGTCCGAAAGATGCACCTCAGCGGTAGGGATATCCACGGCTACTATGGCGTCTGCAATGGCGACGCTTGTGTGGGTGTAAGCGGCGGGGTTGATGACAATGCCGTCGTATTTGTCAATCGCGTCCTGAATAGCGTCTACGATCACGCCCTCGTGATTGGTCTGCATGATGTCGATCTCAATGCCTTCTGCAGCAGCGGCAGCCTTTATGTGCGCACAAAGCGCGGCGTAATCGCGATTGCCGTAAATATCGGGCTCGCGACGCCCAAGCAGATTGAGATTGGGTCCGTTAATCACCAATAATTTCATAGTGTAGCTCCTTTGCAATGCGTGCGGCAACCTCTTCGGGCGTGCCGTCGTTGGGAATTTGCATATCCGAGAAAACGCGGTAGAGCGGCTCGCGCATGCGGTACATCTCTGCAAGCGTATCCTTGTGCGAGAGCGGTCTGCCCTCGGTGGGCAGCTCCTCCAAGGAACGCTGCAGCCATACGATCCTGCCGTTTTGCTCCAGCGGATATTGGTTTTCCTGCCTTGTAACAGCCCCGCCGCCCGTGGCAATGATTTGCCCGTGCTCCGCACCCACGCGGCAGATGATCTCGTGCTCCAGCCGACGGAAGGCGTCTTCACCCTCGGCGGCAAAGATCTCGGGAATGGCTTTACCCGCGCTGCGCTCGATTTTTGCATCGATATCCACAAATTTCTTGCCTGTCAAGCGCGCAAGCGCCTTGCCTATGGTGGTTTTGCCGCAGCCGGGCATGCCGATGAGTACAACGTTCTCGTTTTTCTGCGACAGGGCGCGCACAATCTGCTCAATTTTCTGCTTGCTGACGCTTTGCCCTGTAAAGTGCTCGTGTCCGCGTGCCGCCTGCGCGACAAGCATGGACGCACCGTTGACGGCAGGGATACGCAGATCCTTTGCAGCGGCAAGCAGCCGGGTGCGCGCGGGGTTATAGATCATATCCACCACACCGCAAAGGTGGGGGAATCTGATCAGCCAAACGGGTGCAGCGCCCGACTGTGGGTACATACCCACGGGCGTGCAATTGATGACGATCTCGGTGTCGGCACACCTTTCGTATACGTTTTGATAGTTGATCTCTCCCGTGCGGGAAACGATCGTGACCGAGGCAGCACCTGCGTCGCACGCATATGCCGCAGCGGTCTTGGACGCACCGCCCGAGCCAAGGATCAGCACGCGCTTACCGCCAAGTGCAATGCCTGCCGATTCCAGCGTATAGGAAAAGCCGAAATAATCGGTGTTATCGCCAAGCAAGGTGCCGTCAGAGCGGCGCACGATGGTGTTGACCGCACCGAGCTTTTGCGCGGTGTCGGTCAGCTCGTCAAGGTAGGGAATGACCGTTTTTTTATAAGGAATTGTCACGTTGAGTCCGTCATAGTCACCGTGCTTGATAAAATGCTCCACCTCGTCGGGTGCAAGCTCCTTGAGCGTGTAATTGGGGTTACCAAACATCGCGTGCACGGCAGGGGAGTGGGAATGCGAGAGGTGCTCGCCGATCAGATAGAATTTGGCCATAGCGTCAAAGAGCCATCAGCGCATTGATCTGCGCATAGGGGAATTGTTCGCCAAGCAAATGCTCGATCTGCTTGACGGCACAGGCGAATTTGACGTCTATATCGTTTGCGGTGCGGTCAAAGATGCAATCACCGCATTGTGCGTAGTCAAGGTCACCGTCTTTCTTGCCGATGAAGCGTTGGCGGTTGTAAAGGATCTTACAGATGGATGTGCGCATACTGCCCTCGTTTGTCGAAACAGTGGCAACGTAGGCAGGCGCACCGTTGGCATACAGGCAGCACTTTCGCAGCTTGCCGTCCGAGCAGTAGCCCACAAACGCGTCACAAAGGGCTGTAAGTGAGGCGACGTTCAGCTTGATGGCATCTTCTCCTACGTGCTCGTCTGCATCCTCTTGCTCTGCATAGGTGTTGCCAAAGCGCAAGATAAAGTCGTCGCCGTCTGCCTCTAAAAGAAGATCGGGCGAGGGAATGGCGTATTTGCGGCGCAGCGCGTTGCAGGCATCGGTATAGGCTAAGTCCGAAAGCTCGTAGGGCGTGATCGCTTCCTCTGTCTGTTCGGCGCACAAGAGTGCACTCATGCGAGCGTCTGCGCGCGATCTGCTTTCCAAGAATTTTTTATTGTTTTTGAAGAATGCCGCGCCCTTTTCGGTCAGCGCATATCCCTCAATGTAGCCTCCCGCGCACAGCTTGCCCAAAGAGAACGCCAGCGCGTCCTTGGGCAGCGGATAGGGCAGGGCGGCAGAGGCCGCCTCCAGCAGTGCGTCAAGTGCAACCTTTTTGTCGCGGATAGCGGTTAAAACCAAATAATCGGTGGGTAAGTAATACATAAAAGCTCCTTTACAGGTCAAGTAAAAGATCGGTCACGGCAAGTGCGGCAGTCGCCTCGACCACAGGTACGGCACGGGGCACGATGCAGGGGTCGTGCCTGCCGCTGATTTGCAGCGCGGTGTTTTCCATGCGCGAGAAGCTGATGCTTCGCTGCTTCCCCGCGATCGAGGGCGTGGGCTTGATGGTCACCTTGAACACAATGGGCATACCAAAGGTCATGCCGCCCAAGACTCCGCCTGCGTTGTTGGTTTCGGTGTAAATGTGCGTGCCGTCTGTGAAAATGGCATCGTTGTTCTGCGAGCCGCGCATCCGGGCAACGTCAAAGCCCGCACCAAAGGAAATGCCCTTGACGGCGGGAATGCTCCAAACTGCTTGCGAAATGACGCTCTCCACAGAGCAAAACATGTGCTCGCCAAGTCCTGCGGGCGCACCCGTGATCTTGCATTCGATCATGCCGCCCAGCGAGTCGCCCTCGGCATGCGCCTTGGCAATCTCAGTTTGCATACGCTCTGACGCTGCTTGGTCATAGGTGGGAAAATCCTCTCCCGAAAATACGGGAATTTCATTGTTGACAGGATCAAGCGGCACATCGGACACACCGCCAATTGAGAGCGCATGAGCACCGATGTGAATGTCCTTGGTTGCTAAATATTGCAAGCAAATGCCGCCTGCAAGGCAGGTCAGAGCTGTCAGCCGCCCCGAAAAGTGTCCGCCGCCGCGCAGATCCACGTCCTTGCCGTATTTCAGGTAGGCGGCAAGGTCTGCGTGCCCGGGGCGCGGGATATCACTGTCATAGTCTGACGGGCGGGCGTTGGTGTTACGGATACGTGCGAAAATTGGCGTACCGTCTGTATAAAGCATACCGTCACGTTCGCTCAAGCCGCCGAGAAATTCGGGCACGTCCGCCTCGCGGCGCGGGCACGACCAAGCGTTTTGCCCCGGTGCGCGGCGCGAGGTAAAGGCGCGCAGCTGCGCGGGATCAATGGCAAGCCCTGCAGGCAGACCCGAGAGAGTCATGGTGATCTCGGGATCGTGCGAGCCGCCGCAAATATCTAATCTGAGATTGTTGCCAAACGGATAGGGCATATACTTCTCCTTTACAAAATAACGGAATCGGGCGTACAAAGGGCGGATAATTGCTCCCAAAAGGCGGGGTAGGATTTGTTGACTGCTTGCGCGCCGTCGATCGTGACGGGACGGGTGCAGCCAAGCGATGCAACCGCCGCTGTCATGGCAATGCGGTGGTCGCCGTATGCGTTGAGCGTGCCGCCCGAAAGCGCGGGCTTGCCTACAATGATCAAGCCGTCCTCTGTTTGGGTGATATTTGCACCAAGCGTGCGCAGCAGCTCGGTTACAGCGGCAAGGCGATCGGATTCCTTGTAGCGCAAGCGAGAGGCACCGTAAATGTGCGTCTTCCCCTGCGCAAGAGCGGCTGTTGCTGCCAGAACGGGAACGAGATCGGGAATATCGGTTGCGTCAATTTCCACACCGCGCAAGGGTGCGGGGGACACCGTGACCTGACCTGTGCCGATCTGCACGTCCGCACCCATTTGCATAAGGATGGAGAGGATCGCGCAATCTCCCTGCGCGGATTGAGGATCAATGCCCATGATCGTGATCGGGTGCTTTCCCACAGCACCCATGCAGGCAAAGGCGGCAGCGCCCGACCAGTCACCGCTGATGCAGCACGTGCCGGGGGAGATATAGCGGCTGTGCGCGGGCAGGGTCAGCACGCTGTCCTGCTCGGTTACATGAATGCCGAATGAGGCAAGTGTACAGCGCGTCATATCGATATAGGGACGGGATTCCACCCGCCCAAGCAGGTGAATATGGCAATCGTTTGGTAAGGCAAGCAAGGGAAGCGCGAGCAAAAGTCCGCTTACAAATTGTGAGGAAATATGAGCGGCAATGGCAAAATCGCTGCCGCTGAGCTTGCCGGAAATTTCCAGAGCACCGTCCGAAATTTCCGTGATGGATACGCCGTTTTGCTCCAAAAGCTCGCGCAAGGGCGAGAGGGGACGCAAAGGGAGTCTGCCGCGGCGCGCAATATGCGCCCTTGTACCAAGCGCGGCGATCACGGGCAGCAAAAAGCGCAGGGTGGAGCCCGATTCGCGCACGTCCATTTTCACAAACGCGGGCGCTTGCGTTATAGGTGTGACACACAGGCAATGCCCTTGACGCTTAATATCTGCACCGAGTGCGCAAAGGCAATCGATCGTTGCGTCAATGTCGTCGTTGGTCGCAGCGCACGTAATGTTTGTGGGTAGGTCTGCAAGCGCAGCGCAGATCAGGGCGCGGTGCGCCTCGGATTTGGAGGGAGGGGCACACAGCGTGCCTTGCGGTGCAGGGGTGAGAAGCGTGACCTTCATGCGCTTACCTCGCTTCAAGGAACGCCTGCAGCTTGTCTGCAGGCAGATCGCAGAGCTGACATGCTCCGATGCCGTAAGGCAGCACCAGCGTCAGGGTGTTTTTACTGCGCTTTTTGTCCGAAAGGGCAGCCGCTGCAATTTCAGGTGTGCTGTAGGGGCACTCGGTAGGCAGCCCCAGCTGCTGCGTCAGCGCAATCAGCGCGGCAAGGTCGTCCTTGGGGCAAAGCCCATGCGCAACGGCTGCGCGCATGATCGTAACAGTTCCCATGGCAACCGCCTTGCCGTGAGAGATCTCAAAATCCGACAGCATCTCTGCCGCGTGCGCGATCGTGTGCCCGAGATTGAGCAGCCTGCGCACACCCGTGTCCTGCTCGTCCCGCTCCACGATGTCGCGCTTGCTTTGCACGCAGCGGGTGATGATGCGCTCGTCTGCGGGACAGACGCCGCGCTGCAGCATAGAGAAAAGCTCCTTGTCGCCGATCACGGCATACTTGACGATCTCCGCACAGCCGTCTGCAAGAACCTCGGGGGGCAGGGTACTGAGCGTGTCCGGATCGCAGATCACCAGATGCGGCTGATAAAATGCTCCTGCCATATTTTTACCCGCGTCCAGATTGATGGCGGTCTTACCGCCCACGGAGGAGTCCACACACGCAAGCAGCGTGGTGGGAATTTGCACAAAGGGAATGCCGCGCAGGTAGACCGAGGCACAAAAGCCGCCAAGATCGCCCACAACGCCGCCACCCAGCGCGAACAGCGCGTCGGCACGGGTGTAGTGATGCTCTGCCAGATGCTCCAGCAGCGTGCCCAGCGCAGAGAGTGATTTGGACGTCTCACCGTGCGGTACGGTATATATTTCGGGCACAAAGCCCGCAGCACGCAGCGATGCGGCAAGCACGTCTGCATACAAGGGGGCGACGTGGTCGTCGGTCAGGATCAGCACACGGCAAGGGGAAAGCACTGCTGCTGCAAGTGCACCCGCGTGTGACAGAAGACCCTTGCCGATGCAAACGTCGTACGCTCTTGATGCCCGAACCGTGATTTTGGTCATGTCCATGCCTCCCTTAAAACAAAAAATACCGCAGTAAAGCCTGCGGCGTGCTGTCTGCGTTTGTCGCGCGCATACAGATATCATACTATAATTATTACGTTAAGTGTAGCACGCAGGGTAATTTTTGTCAAGGGTAATTGAGAATTTTTCTTGCGTTTTTGTAGACAAACGCGTACTTTTCTGTTATAATAGATGCAAAAGATCGTGATACGCTTCGACAAAGGAGGTAGATTTTTATGTTCTATACCGCAATTTGCGACGACGAGGCTGCTTACAGCGCAAAAGCCAAGGTGCTCTTGGATAAGGTGCTGGACGAGAAGGGCATTGCACACCGTACCGATTGCTTTACCTCAACCGAGGAGCTGCAGGCTGCTATGCGCAGGTGCGAATATTCTCTGCTGCTTCTGGATATTGTGATGGATAAGCAGACGGGTCTGGAATTTGCAAGCGAGCTGCGCCGTGCGGGCAGCCGCGTTAACATCGTGTTTATGACCTCGAGTGCAGAATACGCGCTGGAGGCGTATGAGGTATATCCCTTGACCTATCTGACAAAGCCCGTTGACCCCATCAAGCTGCGCCGTGCCGTGCAGATGTGCCTTGAAAAAATGGAAAAGCAGCCGGGACTTGTCATCAACGATAAGAAAAAGGGTCAGGTCATGATGGAGTATGACGATATTCTGTATCTGGAGAGCCAGAAGCATGATATCGTGGTATATGCACGCGACGGACAGCAGTACGTGTTCATGGGAAGCTTTGAAGCATTTTGCGAAAAGCTGCCTGCGGACGTATTCTTCCGCTGCCATCGCTCCTATTCCGTCAATCTGCGCCATACCACGCGTATCAATAATCGTGAATATACCATGCGCAACGGGGATCTTGTGCCTATTTCACGTACGCAATACAAGGTTGCGTGCGAGAAGTTTGCGGGGCTTTGATCTATGCGCTTACCCGAAACGATCGCGCAGCCCCTTTTGATCTGGTATCGCGAAAACGCGCGCGATCTGCCGTGGCGCAAGGAGATTACGCCTTACCGCGTTTGGGTCTCCGAGATCATGCTGCAGCAGACCCGTGTGGAGGCGGTCAAGCCGTATTTTGAGCGGTTTATGCGTGAGCTGCCCGACGTAGAGAGCCTTGCTTGCGTAAAGGAGGAGAGGCTGCTCAAGCTCTGGGAGGGGCTTGGCTATTACAGCCGCGCGCGCAATCTGCAAAAGGCGGCAAGGCAGGTGTGTGAGCTGTACGGAGGCGAGCTGCCCGCAGATTATGAAGAGCTGCAAAGGCTTTGCGGTATCGGTGCTTATACCGCCGGGGCGATCGCGTCCATCGCTTACGGAATTCCCGTGCCCGCCGTAGACGGCAACGTGCTGCGCGTGTGGGCAAGGCTGACGGGCGACGAGCGGGATATTCTGCAGCCCGCGGTGCAAAAGGCGGCACGAGCGGATATTGCTGCCGCGATTCCGGTGGATGCTGCTGCCGAGTTTACCCAAGCCATGATCGAGCTTGGCGCAACCGTCTGCGTGCCTGCGGGCGAGGCAAGATGTGCGCAGTGTCCCTTGCAGGCGTTTTGTACCGCACTGGCAGAGGGAAGGACAGATACGCTACCCGTACGAAGCAAGGCAAAGCCGCGCAAAATTCTGCCCATGACCGTGCTGCTTTTGTGGGACGGCGAGAGAGTTGTGTTGCACA
>JAGBXH010000332.1 GCA_017629395.1 Clostridia bacterium
CCTTGAACATGAGCGCGGGCGACTTTGATTTGGTCGTTGCCCCCGACGGCAAGGCGTACTATTACTTTGAGCGCGTGCACTCCGAGACCATCTGCGCCGATCTGACTGAGGATTACACCGACGTCACGGGCTACTATTCCACGCACTTCCCGCGCCCCTATCCGCCCTACGTACGTGAGGCAACCGCGCACTTTTTGCGCAAGGGGAAGCACTATCTGGTCACGTCCGGTACGACAAGCTACCTGCCCAACCCCTCCGAGCTGGCAATCGGCGACTCCTGGCACGGTCCTTACACGGTGCTTGGTGACCCGCATCCCACCGACGAAAGCCACACCTCCTTCCATTCGCAGATCTCCTCGGTATTCAAGGTACCGGGCAAAAAGGATCTGTACATTGCCTGCGCAGACCGCTGGCTGCCGCACCGCATGCACCTGCCTTACGAACTGTACGAAAAGGCGTTTGCGGACGCGTTCGGCTATGACGCCACACCCGAGGAGCGCGCAGCTGCAATTGAGCTGATGCCCACCCTGGAGCAGCCCGATACCAAAAATGCAGACTACGTTTGGCTTCCCTTCCGCTTCGACGGCGAGATGGCATATCTCGACTGGCACGACGAGTGGAGAATTGAAGATTACGAGTAACGAATAACCCCGAAAGGACCCACCATGAGAATCATACCCAACCAAGGCGTCTGTGACCCCCATATCCGCATTTATAACGGCAAGGTCTATATGTACGCCACGCACGACCGCAGCCCCGAAAACACGGGCTTTTACATGGATGACTGGCTGATCTTTTCCACGGACGATCTGCTGAACTGGAAGCTTGAATATACCTTCCGCCCCGAGGACACCTTCCTTGGCAAATGCGAGGAATGCTATGCGACCGACTCGGCTTATAGGAACGGCAAATACTACCTGTATTTCTCTCATCAGCAATACGAAACGGGCGTCGCAGTCAGCGATCACCCCGCAGGCCCTTACAAGGATGCGCTGGGCAAGCCCCTCTTGCCGCGCGGAATGGCGGACACCCCCAGCTACGACCCCGCAATTTTCATTGACGATGACGAAGCACAGACCCCTTACCTTGTATGGGGCTTTACCTGTGAAGGCAAGCAATACTACATGGCGCGCTTAAACGAGGACATGATCTCGCTGGCAGAACCGCCCCGCCCCGTCAAGATCATCAACTCCTGGGACGATAACGACGCGCCCGCACTCAACAAATGGAACGGCAAGTATTACCTGAGCTCGCACCGCTCGTACTACGCCACCTCGGACAACGTATACGGCCCTTATACCTATCGCGGAGCATTCTGCACCGAAGCCTATACCGATCACGGCAACTTTTTCACCTTCCACAATCAGACCTACTTTGCCTACGGCATCCCGGAAAACTGGGGAGAGGAAAAGGTCAACCGCTATTACCGCACTACCAAAATGGTATACGTGCACTTTGATGAGAACGGCGATATCCACGCCGATGAATTCATCAAGACGGCGGGCGTTGGACAGTACGAGGCTACCTGGCCCTGTATCAAGGGAGAATGGTACTTTGCCGCCTCGGACGGCGTTTATAAAAAGACCAATGCAGAGGGCTTTGAGATGCGCGGCTTGCGTGACGGCTCGTACCTCTATTACCAGAACGTAAACGGCATGCGTCAGAACGCGAAGATGTATATCCGCGGCAGATGCGAGAGTTCGCCCTGCGAGATCGAGATCCGCGAGGGCAGCCCCTTCGGCGCACTGCTGGGACACGTGCAGATACAGCCGCAGGCAGGCG
>JAGBXH010000044.1 GCA_017629395.1 Clostridia bacterium
CATCCGCGCCGCCGCGAATATTGGCATCAACCAGGTTTTCAAAGCAATCAAAATCGATCTTGCCGCCAAGGAATGGCGTGATCAGCGCGGTCGCGCTGCCGCGAAATAGCGGAGAGGGAGAAGTGCTCATATCTGTTGCCTCCGAAAGAGTGAAAATTTCAAAAAACGCTTGAAAAATATACGCTTTTATAGTATACTGTATTATGTAGAGGTGTGTCCGACAGGGCGCACCCGATACGACAGTATATGACAAAGTAATCGGAAGGACACATAGCGTGAAAGTTTACGTCATATTTCTGTTTGCTTAACTATTCACGCTTAAACTTCACCTAAAAATGGGTGAGCCCATTTTTGGAGCAAAGCTCCACGGTGAAGTTTGCAATACTATTTGAGCCGCCAAGGGCGGCAGGGAGAATTATTATGAGCGTCATTATCAATAAAAAAGCCCCCACCGACCTGCGCACCGCAGATTTTTACTACGATCTGCCCGAGCGACTGATCGCCCAGCACCCCGCAGAGGTGCGCGACGGCTCCAGACTCATGGTGCTGAATCGCGAAAAAGGCACGATTGAGCATAAGCATTTTTACGATATTATCGACTATCTGCGTCCCGAGGACGTGCTGGTCATCAACGATTCCAAGGTCATTCCCGCGCGCCTTTACGGGCACGTGGCGGGCAGGGACGAGGCAAACATTGAACTGCTTTTGCTCCGCCAGCGCGAGCTGGATACCTGGGAGTGCCTTGTCAAGCCCGGCAAGAGAGCCAAGATGGGCATGGAATTAGTCTTTGGCGAGGGCATGCTGACGGGTAAGGTGGTCGAGATTACCGAGGAGGGCAACCGTCTGATTGCATTTGATTTCGACCGCGAAAAGCACGCCAACATTTATGACGTGCTGCACCAGGTGGGCATTCTGCCCCTGCCGCCCTACATCACCGAAAAGCCCAAGGATCAAAGCAGATACCAGACCGTGTACGCACGCGAGGAGGGCTCGGCAGCCGCACCTACCGCAGGCTTGCATTTCACGCCCGAGCTGCTGCAAAGAATCCGCGAAAAGGGCGTTGCCATTGCCCCCGTCATGCTGCACGTCGGACTTGGTACGTTCCGTCCCGTCAAGGCAGAACGACTTGACGAGCACGTCATGCACACAGAGTTTATTTCGGTCAGCCAAGAGAGCGCGGATCTGATCAATGAGCGTCGCGCCAAGGGCGGCAGAGTCATCTGTGTGGGCACGACCTCCTGCAGAACCCTGGAGAGCGTAGCACTGGAGGACGGCACCATTCCCGCCATTTCGGGTGACACCGGCATTTTCATCTATCCCGGCTATCAATTCAAGGCAATGGACGCGCTGATCACCAATTTCCACCTGCCCGAAAGCACGCTGATCATGCTGGTCTCGGCGTTCTATAACAAGGACAAAGTCATGGAAGCGTATGAAACCGCCGTCAAGGAAGAGTATCGTTTCTTCTCGTTCGGCGACGCGATGTTTATAGAATAAGCAACAAATCATTTGTAGGGGAGGATATCATCCTCCCGCCCGAAAAGGATTTATGAACGTGATATTCAAACACGATCTGTCCTCATCGCGTGCGGGAGGATGATATCCTCCCCTACAAGTTGTGATGTTGCTCTCGACAATTTGTGTATAATATGCGCATAAGTCATACGATTTCGTGAATTGATGCGCATAAATTGTTGACAAACTGCGCATGATATGCTATACTGTTATTGAAAAGATATACTGATTGAAAGGAGTAACAATATGGCTAAAGTATCTACGAACATCAGCATTGACGCCGAAACCAAGGCGCAGGCGCAGGCTATGTTAGCTGATTTGGGTATGGATTTGTCAACTGCGGTCAATATTTTCTTGAAACAAATGGTATACGAAGGAGGCATTCCGTTTTACATTACGCGTCGTACTCCTAATTTGGTCACGCTTGCTGCCATAGAGGCTGCGGAAAAGGGCGAGGGCATTCATGGCTCTTTTGATAGCGTGGATGCAATGGTGAATACTTTGAACGAATAAAATAATAGGAGAAAGAACATGAAAAACACAGTACACATGCTCAAATCGATCACGAATATTCAGATGATGAGCTTCGTCATCACCACCGAGGACGACAAGGTGATCGTCATTGACGGCGGCTGGCCGCAGGATATGCCCTACCTTGTGGAATACCTGCAGGGCTTGACCGGTTTGGAAAAGCCTTGCGTGCACGCGTGGATTCTGACCCACCCCCACAACGACCACATCCGCGGCTTTATCGAGCTGATGGAGGGCAATCCCGATGCCCTGGACGTTGAGAAGATTTACTATAATTTCCCCTCTGCGCAGTTTATCGCACGCGAGGACTTGGACACGGGAGCTGCCGAGATGTACCGCATTCTGCCCCTGATCGCGCACAAGTGCTGCATCGTATCGGGCGGTGACGAGCTGGACGTGGGCGCGGCGCACTTTGAGTTCTACTACTCGCACGACAGCGAGTTCAACCACAACGTGTGTAACAACTCTTCGCTCATCTTCCGCATGACGCTGGGTGGCAAGACGGTGCTGTTCACGGGCGACGCAGGTGTGGAATCCGGCAAAAAGGTACTGCGCATGTATGGCGGCACGGGCAAACTCAAGGCGGACTACGTGCAGATGGCGCACCACGGACAGAACGGCTGTGACCGCGATTTCTACGAGGAGGTTGCTCCCAAGGGTGCTTTCTGGTGTGCGCCCGATTGGCTGTGGAACAATGACGCGGGCAAGGGCTACAACACCCATATTTTCAAAACCATTGAAGTGCGCGGCTGGATGGAGGAGATCGGCGTGACCGAGAACTACGTTATCATGAACGGCACGCAGGTCGTAGAGCTGTGAGCACAGACGTAAAAATTCCGCGCGCTGTTGCCATTGTCGGCAGTACCGCGAGCGGTAAAAGTGCGCTTGCCATGGAGATATGCAAGCGTCATGGCGGCGAGCTGGTCAGCATGGACTCCATGCAGATCTATCGCGGCATGGACGTAGGCACGGCAAAGCCGACCGAGATCGAGCGTGCGCAGGTCCGTCATCATATGATCGACGTGGTCGAGCCGACCGAGAACTATTCCTGCGGTGCGTACGTGGAGGCTGCAACAAAGGTGATCCGTGAGGTCGAGAGCCGCGGCAAGCTGCCCGTGCTGTGCGGCGGTACGGGGCTGTATTTAGACGGTCTTTTGCGCGGCGGCTTTGGCGAGAATTATGCCGATCCTGCCTTGCGCGCGCAGCTGGAGGATTTTGCCGATGCGCAAGGTGCGAATGCGCTGCATGCGCGGCTTGCCGAGCTTGATCCCGAAAGTGCGGCGGCGATCCATCCTAATAACGTCAAGCGCGTGGTGCGTGCGATTGAGATCTGCACGCTCAGCGGCAAGACCAAAACCGAGCTGGATAAGCTTTCAAGAGAGGCTGACCCGCAGGTGGATGCGCTGGTGATCGGCATCCGCTACAACAATCGCGAGGCGCTGTACGACCGTATAGGCCGCCGCGTGGAGCTCATGCTCCGGGATGGCTTGGTACAAGAAACCGAACGCCTTTGGAAGGCGGGCGTATTCGAGGTCAATGCCACAGCTGCGGGGGCGATCGGCTATAAGGAGATTTTGCCGTACCTGCAGGGGCATGTATCTTTGGAGCAGGCGGCAGAGGATCTCAAAACCGCCACGCGCCGCTATGCAAAGCGGCAGATGACCTGGTTCTATGCCAAGCCTTGGGTGACCTGGATCGATGCGGATACGGGCAGCGGCATGCGCAGTTTTGAAGAGATTGTAAATATTTGCGAAAACACGTGCAAAGACAAGGGATTTCTGCTATAATAATAGGATAGTATGTTGCGGTAAAATCTGCGGGAAGGAGTAGCGTATGGATAGAGCAAAGGCAAGAAGCATCGCTGCGCGGTGCGCGGTCGTACTGGTTGCGATCGGTATGCTGGTGTACGTTGTGCACTATGCGCTGGGGCAGTTCAGTACCACGCTGACCACGCTTCCTACCCAGGAGATCACCGATTACACCTTGCTTGGTGCCGAGGCCTATCTGTTCCGTGACGAACAGATCGTGTCGGGCGAGAGCAACGCTCCGGTGATTTACGAATATCGCGACGGCGCACGTGTGCCCAAGGATGCTGCATACGCAATCAGCTATGCCAAGCCGGGCGCTGATGCAGGGGAGGCTGCTGCTTTGCAGGCACAGCTTGACGCTATTGCCGAGCAGATCGCGCTGCTTGAGGACAGTAAGCGCGCAGGCTCGTTGATCACCTCTCTGACTCAAAGTCAGATCGCTGCCACGCAAAGCTATTGCCGCGTGCTGGAGGCGCTTGCTTCGGGCGGGTACCTCAATGCAGGATCGGAGAGTAAAACGCTGCTTTCGCACCTCAGCACCTACAGCATGCTCATGGACGCGGATAAAACGGATGCCATGATCTCGCAGCTCAAGGGGCAAAGGCAGGCGCTGCTGGATGGCTGGGGCGGTGTTGCCAAGGCGTACGTCAGCACGCACGGCACCAATTTCGTGCACAAATGCGACGGATACGAAGGAGTGTTCGATTACGGTCGTGTAATGGATATGACTGCGGATGAGTTTTACGCCATGACCGAGGCTGCACCCGTATCGACGGCGGGCACGGTGGGTAAAATGATCAACAGTCACACCTGGTATGCTGCTATTCCCATGGACGAGGACAGCGCGGTGCGCTTTGAAGTGGGCAGAGCTTACACCTTTACCTTTATTGATAACGATGATATCGAGCTTCCCTTAACGCTTGTGCGCAAGCTACCCGGGCAGGGAAAGCAGGATGGTGTGCTGGTCTTTTCCTGTGACCGTACACCGCAGGACTTTGACTTCTTGCGCACCCAGCGCGTGCGCAGCGTGGTCGAAGAGATCACGGGCTATCGCGTGCCCGTGGAGGCGTTGCGAGAGTATGACGGAGAGCGGGGTGTATTTATCCTGGCAGACAGCTCGGTAGAGTTCCGTCGCGTGACTGTTGTGCGAGAGGGAACGGGCTATTATATCGTGCAGACTGCCGAGCAGGATGCGGCAGGCGGCTGGGGCAAGGCGAAATACCTGCAGTACGGCGACCTGATCATCACGGCGGGCAGAGATCTGTACGTCGGGAAAATGTACGGGTAAGGAACTATGATGGATAAGTTGAAAACAAACGTGGAAGCGGTGCAAAGGGGCATACGCGAGGCGGCAGAGAGTGCGGGACGCGACCCTGCCGAGATCACGCTGCTGGCGGCTACCAAGTATGCAAGTGCCGAGCAGATCAATGCGCTGCCCGCGCTGGGCGTGCACGATATCGGTGAAAACCGCGTGCAGGCACTCCTGGAAAAATGGGAGGCGCTGGATAAGGAAAATCTGCGCGTGCACTTTATCGGCTCGCTGCAGAAAAATAAGGTCAAATACATTGCGGACAAGGTGTGCATGATACACTCGCTGGACAGCGTGGAGCTTGCACGCGAGATCGACAAGCAATGCAAAAAGCACGGCAAGGTCATGGACGTGTTGGTCGAGATCAATTGCGCGTGCGAGCAAAGCAAGGGCGGTGTTGCTCCCGAGCACGCAGAGGCACTGTGTCAGGCTCTTGCTGAGCTTGAGCACGTCAGGCTGCGCGGATTTATGACAATGGCACCCAAATGTCCCGAAAAAACGCAATATTACAAATATTTTAGCGAAACTTTCGCCCTTTGTCTTGACATTTGGACAAAAAAACTTCATAATATAGATATGCCCATGATCATGTCTATGGGTATGTCCAACAGCTACGACGTCGGAATCGCCTGCGGATCTACGCTGGTGCGCGTCGGCAGCAGCTTGTTTTGTTAAAAAATATGAGAATATATATTCAGGAGGAAGAACATGAACATTTTTAAGAAGCTTGCTAAGGATCCCGAGCCCGAAGAATTTCTGGATGACGGCTACGACAACGGCTACTACGAGGAGTTTCCCAAGGATGAGGGTCTGGTAACCGATGACGCGGTGATCGAGGAGGTTGCTACCGTTGAGGAAGCTGTAGAGGATCAGCCCGAGATGCGTGAGCCTGCGCCTCTTCCCAAGAAGCCCATTGCTCCCGCAAAGCCTGCTGTCAAGTATTACGCTCCCGCAGAGCTGATTGACAGACAGAAGGCTGTTGCAAAGCTGGCAGAGGGCTACATAGTCATGCTCCTTGACGTGGATACGCTGGAGAAGGACGTGTTCCTGCGCTTCTTTGACTACGTCATGGGTGCGGTACAGGCATTGGAGGGTGACGTTCGCAGAATCAATAAGTCTACCTTGATGCTGATTCCTTACGGTGCAAACGTAGACGATATTGACGAGGACGAGCTTGCACAGGCTTCCGAGGAGCAGGACGAGGAGCAGGAATAATCAGACGAAACGGAGGCTTTTGCGTTGGATATCTTTTTGTACGTGCTGATCAACACGGCTTCGTTGTTGATCGATGCCATTACCATACTGATGTTCATACGCGCCATCTTTTCCTGGTTTCCCACCGAGAGCCCGGGAAAGCTGCAGCTGGTCATCCATCACATGACCGAGCCCTGCATTGCACCGGTGCGTAAGTTCTTGTGGAAAATGGGCTGGTTTCAGGGACTGCCGATCGATATGTCCTTTATGGTCACATATCTTCTGCTGATGGTTTTGCGATTTTCCCTGATGTTTGCGGGTGTATGAGTATGCAGACGCCGAGCACGCAAAACGACATTCTGTATGCAAAGCTTCGGGATATGACGCTGCGCGCGGAGAGAGGAATTTGGTGTTGCAGCCATTTTCTGTCGCCGCGCGAGGCGCGTCTGGCTTGCGAGTACGTCAGACTTTGCAAGGCGGACGTTTACTGTGCGCTCGAGGGCGGGTACGCGGACGCGGAGCGCGTCAAGCTGTTTCTTTTACCCGATTTTATGAGCGAGCCCGAATATCTTGCCCCTCTGGCAGAGGAGAAAATGTGCCTTTTGCGCATAAAAGGGGGCGGATTTTGCACGCTGACCCATCGTGATTACCTTGGGTCGCTGTTAGCGCTGGGTATTGAGCGGCACGTGCTGGGAGATCTGGTGGTGCTGGATGATCACAGCGCGCTCTTGTTTTGCGATGCAGACATTGCACCCTATATCTGTGCCGAGCTTGTGCGCGTCGGCAAGGATGGCGTAAAGATCGAGCGGTTGCCGTGGGACACACCCGTGGAGCTGCCCGAGCGATATAAAAGTATGAGTGATACCGTGGCGTCCGCACGCTTTGATTGCGTGGCGGCTGCTTTGGCGGGGCTTTCGCGCGAAAAGGCACAGCTGCTCATCCGCGCGGGGGAATGCACGGTGGACTATGAGCCCTGCGATAAGTGTGACAAGGTGATCGATCCCCCTTGTGTGATCTCCTTGCGCGGATACGGAAAATTCCGTATCGACGACCTCGGCATGCAGACCAAAAAGGGGAGATTGCGTCTTTTGGCGCGTAAATATATTTAACATCGAAAATAATTTTTTTTACACATAAAGGAGCTATCAAGTTATGGCTAAGGATTACACAAGTACGCTGAATTTGCCCAGCACCTCGTTTGCCATGCGTGCAAATCTGCCGCAGCGCGAGCCCGAGATGCTCAAGTACTGGGAGAATATGGATCTGTATGCTCGTCTGCAGGAGCAGAATGCGGACAAGCCCGCTTTCATTCTGCATGACGGCCCTCCCTTCTCCAACGGCAATATTCATATGGGTACTGCACTCAATAAGATGCTCAAGGACTTTATCAACAAGTATAAGACCATGAGCGGCTATCGCGTTCCCATCGTTCCCGGTTGGGATAACCACGGTATGCCCATCGAGTCCGCTATTATCAAGAAGAATAAGCTGGACCATAAGAAGATGCGCCCCTCCGAGTTCCGTACCGCTTGCTACAAGTTTGCAGAGAAGTACGTGGACATTCAGCGCGGACAGTTCAAGAGACTCGGTGTGCTGGCTGACTGGGAGCACCCCTATCTGACCATGGATCCCAAGTTCGAAGCCAAGGAGGTTGAGGTCTTTGGCGAGATGTTCAAGAAGGGGTATATTTACAAGGGTCTGAAGCCCGTTTACTGGTGCCCCAAGGACGAAACTGCGCTGGCTGAGGCAGAGATCGAGTACGCTACCGATACCTGTACCTCTATTTTCGTCAAGTTTGCCGTCAAGGATGACGCAGGCAAGCTCGCAGGCATTTGCGATCTGTCCAAGACCTATTTCGTGATCTGGACTACCACCACCTGGACGCTGCCCGGCAACCTGGCTATCGCGCTCAACCCCGTGGAGAGCTACGTGGTCGTCAAGGCAGGCGAGGAGTGCTACATTGTAGCAGAGGCACTTTGCGCAAAGACTATGAAGGCAGGCGGTATTGAGGATTACGAGATCCTGGCTGCATTCCCCGGCAATACCTTTGAATATATGAAGGCGCAGCACCCCTTCCTTGACAGAGAATCCCTGATCGTTAACGCAGATTACGTTACCATGGATTCCGGTACGGGCTGTGTACACACCGCGCCCGGCTTTGGTGCGGATGACTATATCACCTGCAAGAGATACGATATTGATATTATCGTGCCCGTGGACGATCGCGGCTACCAGACCGCTGACGCAGGCAAGTATGCAGGTCTTTACTATGCACAATCCAACGAGGCAATTCTTGCCGATATGAAGGAAAGCGGCGCACTCTTTGCAAGCGAAGAGATGAGCCATGAATATCCGCACTGCTGGAGATGTAAATCTCCCATCATCTTCCGCGCAACCCCTCAGTGGTTCTGCTCGGTGGATGCATTCAAGGAAGAGGCTGTTGCGGCTTGCAAGAGCGTTACCTGGCTGCCCGCATGGGGCGGCGAGAGAATGGCACAGATGGTACGTGACCGTGCCGACTGGTGCATCTCCCGTCAGCGTCAGTGGGGTCTGCCCATTCCCGTATTCTACTGCGAGGATTGCGGCGAGGTCATTTGTGACGATGCGACCATTGCTAAGGTTGCAGAGGTGTTCGGTGCACAGGGCTCCAACGCTTGGTGGGATCTGTCCGTAGAAGAGCTGATGCCCCAGGGCTATGCTTGCAAGTGCGGTTGCAAGTCCTTCCGCCGTGAGACTAACACCTTGGACGGTTGGTTTGACTCCGGTTCCTCCCATATCGCAGTGCTTGAGCAAAGACCCGAGCTGCAGTGGCCCTCTGACGTGTATCTGGAGGGCGGCGACCAGTACAGAGGCTGGTTCCAGGCAGCACTCCTGACTGCAGTTGGCGCAAAGGGACAGGGCGCACCCTATAAGACCGTTCTGACCCACGGTTGGGTCGTTGACGGTGAAGGCAGAGCAATGCACAAGTCGCTTGGCAACGGTGTTGACCCCGACGACGTAGTTAAGAAGTACGGCGGCGACATCGCAAGACTGTGGGCTGCCTCTACCGATTATCACGCAGACGTTCGCTGCTCGGATAACATCTTCCGTCAGCAGTCCGAGACCTACAGAAAGATCCGTAACACCGCAAGAATTCTGCTTGCAAACCTCGGCGACTTCAATCCCGATACCGATATGGTGGCATATGAAAATCTGCCCGCGATCGATAAGTGGATCCTTGCCCGCTATAATAAGCTGGTCAAGGAGGTGCGCGATGCGTTTGACGGCTACGAATTCCATATCGCATACCACGCACTCAATAATTTCTGCACGGTTGACCTGTCCAAGCTGTACGTGGATATCACCAAGGACAGAGTATATACCGAGCGCGCAGACAGCGCAGCACGCAGAAGCGCACAGACCGCTATGTATATCATCATTTCCGGCATGACCCGCCTGATGGCTCCCATTATCAGCTTTACCGCTGAGGAGATCTGGCAGTCCATGCCTCACGGTGCGGCTGACAAAAAGGAGAGCGTATTCCTTTGCGATATGCCTGCTTACGATGCAGCCCTGGAAAACGAGGGCACCAACGCATGGGACGATCTGTTTGCACTGCGCGACGACGTCATGAAGGCGCTGGAGCTGGCAAGAGCAGAGAAGCTGATCGGTAAGTCGCTGGACGCTAAGGTGACTGTTTATACCGAGGATGCAGCTGCATACGCACTGCTGTCCTCCTTTGCAAGTGACCTGGCTACCGTTTATATCACCTCGCACGCAGAGGTGGTCAACGGCGCAGCACCCGAGGGCGCAATCGTTGGTGAGGACGGCAGAATTGCCGTGGTCGTTGCTCCCGCAGACGGCTGCAAGTGTGACCGCTGCTGGGCATACTCCACCAAGGGCATCTCCGAGGGCGAAAACTTCCTTTGCGAGCGTTGCCAAAATATTCTCAGTCTTTGATATATGACCAAAGAGGGTCGGCTTCGACCCTCTTTGATTATAGAAAGGATAATGTATGTTATATCTGATCTTATGGGCTGCCATTGCCGCCCTGATCGTGATCGCGGATCAGGTTACCAAGCTGATCGTGGTGCAAAATATTCCCGAGGGGGAGTCTGTACCGTTTATCGAGGGCGTGCTGCACTGGACGCACATCAAAAACGACGGTGCGATATTCGGCTGGTTTGACGATTCGCGCTGGATGTTCATGATACTTTCCACCGTGGGAATCTTAGTCATGATCGGTATGCTTGTGTATTGGGTCAAAAAAGAGCCCAAGGATAAACTGATGCAAGTCATTCTGACGCTGCTGATCGCGGGCGGTATCGGCAACATGATCGACCGCTGCACGATCGGCGTGGTGACCGACTTTATTGATTTCTGCGCATTTCCCGGGCTTTGGAAGTGGATCTTCAACGTAGCAGATTGTGCCGTGACCATTGGCGGCGGCATGATGGTGCTGTGGCTGGTCTGGTCGTTTATCGTGGAGATCAAAAACAAGGGCGCGCAGAATAAGGAGCAGGATGATGCAAACGCTGACGCTCAGAGTTGACGCTGCCGATGCAGGCGCGAGAATAGACAAATACCTTTCGGAGCGGGCAGACTTGACCCGCTCCGCTGCGGTCAGACTTTTGGAGGAGGGCGACGTGTCGGTGTGCGGTGCGTCGGTCTCCAAAAACTATAAGGTCAGGTTGGGCGATGAGATCTCGATCAATTACCCCGAACCTGAGCCCGATACCGCGCTGCCTGAAAATATCCCGCTTGACGTGGTGTATGAGGACGCGGATATCATCGTAGTCAACAAGCCCGTTGGCATGGTGGTGCATCCCGCTGCGGGAAATCCGACCGGTACGCTGGTCAACGCATTGCTGTATCACTGCAAGGGCAGCCTGTCGGGCATTGGCGGCGTGCTGCGCCCGGGTATTGTGCACCGCATCGATAAGGATACCTCGGGGCTTTTGGTGGTTGCTAAAAACGACCGCGCGCACCTGCACCTTGCAGAGCAGATCAAGGAGCACTCGGCGCACCGCATTTACCGTGCCGTGTGCGTGGGCAATATCAAGGAGGACGAGGGCACGATCGATCTGCCCATCGGACGCCATCCCACTGACCGCAAGCGCATGGCGGTCATCCGTGACCCCGACCGTGAAGCGCGCGATGCCGTCACGCACTACCGCGTGCTGGCAAGATTTGCGGGCAAAGCCGCATGGGGCAATGCCTTTACGTATATTGAATGCCGCTTGGAAACGGGGCGCACCCACCAGATCCGCGTGCACATGGCTGCAAAGGGACACCCCTTGCTGGGTGACGACGTTTACGGCGGTGCGAATACGCCGTTCGGCGCACGCCATAAGTCGCTGATCACGGGGCAGACTCTGCATGCCTGCGAGCTGCATCTGACGCATCCCACCACGGGCGAGCGCATGCATTTTACCGCGCCCCAGCCCCCCGAAATGACCAAATTACTGGAGATTTTGAGCCAAGATGACTGATTTCAAGACTGATTTTAACTGCGTTGCCATTGTGACCGACCTGGACGGCACGTATTTTGCCCCGGGCGGTGTGGAGCATCCCGAGAACGTGCGTGCGATCCGTGAATTTTGCGCACGCGGCGGCTATTTTACCTACGGCACGGGACGCATGCATAAAAATATCTTACGCGCGTTGCCCGAGTCCGCTACAACGTGCAATCTGCCTGCCGTGGTGGCAAACGGCTCTTATCTGTACGATTTTGCTACGGGCGAGCGGTTGTACCCCACGTCCATGCAAACTGCCGACGTGCTGGCGGTCGCGCGTGCCGCAAGAGCGGTCGATCCTACGGTCGGTGTGCGCGTGGTCACCCCCGACGGGTTTATGACCGACGGTAAGGGTGAGATCATACAGGGAGAGGTCTTGCGTAACCCTCTGGATTTTCCGCACGTGACCGAGATCGACAACTGGACGGCGTGTAACCCTGCCGAGCAATGGTTTAAGTTAGTGTTCCGTGCAGAGAAGGCGCAATTGGACGCGCTGCGCCCCGTGCTGCTGAGGGAATTTGGTGATATTTTTGAATTTGCCGTGTCGGGAGACCGCTTTCTGGAGCTGACGCGCAAGGGCTGCACCAAGGCGAGCGGCGTGCAGAGATTGCGCGATACGTTCGCAGCG
>JAGBXH010000333.1 GCA_017629395.1 Clostridia bacterium
AAGCACGGTACGATCTCCGTGCTCTCGGACGGTGTAACGGTGGAGTGCACCACCTACCGCGTGGACGGCGACTACAAGGACTCCCGCCATCCCGAAAGCGTGCGCTTTACGCCAAGCCTTACGGAAGACCTGGCGCGCCGCGATTTTACCCTCAACGCCCTGGCTGCCACTCCCCGGGAGGAAGGCTGGGAGATCATTGACCCCTTTGACGGGCGCGCCGATCTTAACGCGGGCATCATTCGCTGCGTGGGCAACCCCATCAAGCGTTTTGGCGAGGACGCTTTGCGCATTTTGCGCGGCGTACGCTTTGCCACCCGCCTTGGGTTTACCATTGAGGAAAAGACCGCCAACGCCATGTACGCAAGTGCGGGCGGGCTGAAAAACATCTCGCGCGAGCGCGTGCGCGAGGAGCTGATGGGCATTTTGCAAAGCTCCGACCCCGAGAGTGCTGTCAAGATCATGAAAAAGCGCGGATTTTTGAAATACGTATTCCCCTACGCGGACGTGACCGCAAGCGCAAAAGGCGTCAATACTCTGCCTGTCGACGCGCCGCTTTTGCGCCTTGCTTATCTGCTGTACGATGCATCGGACGAGGCGGTGCACGCCACGACAAACGACTTAAAAATGTCCGGCGCGGACGCAAGACTTGTGCGCATCCTCTTGACGCTGCGCGGTGAGCGACTGGATAACACCCCTTTGTTTGCAAGGGAAATGATTGCCCTGTACGGTGACTATGCCCTGCCCGCGCTCTCTCTGCGCGCATACCGAGGCGAGGACACAAGTGCGCTTGCACAAACCGTGCAGCAGCAGCTTGACCGAGGCGTGTGCGTCAAGGTAGCCGACCTTGCCGTCAACGGTGCAGACCTTGCCGCCATCGGTATTCCCAAGGGGCGCGAGATGGGCAACGTGCTGAACGCCTTGCTTGCAGAAGTGATGAAGGATCCGGATCTGAACACAAAAGACGCTTTGCTTGCTCTGGCAAAGCAGATATATAAGGAGCATTAAATGTATTCCGTAACCCCGAAAAAACAAAATAAACTGACAGATTTTGCATGTATTGCCTGCTTTGTTGGCGGCATCGGCATCTTTGCCGTATCCATTCTCAATGCCTCCGTGCCCTATCTGACGCTTACCGCGCAGATCGTTGCCGTGCTGCTTTTGACCGCAGGCATTTATCTGTACAGCAAATTCATCGCCCGCACATTTACCTACAAAGTGCAGCCCGGAGGCATTTTTGACGCAGACGGGCGCGAGCTTTACGACCTGATCGTGGTTGAAACGGTCGGCAATCGCAAGCAATGCACGGTTTGCAGGATCGCCCTGCGCGATATTGTGCGGGCAGAGGCACGTCCCATACGCGCCACCAAGAAAAACGGACTTTCCAAGATCGAGGCGCAGGAGGGCGGACGCAAATTTTCCTATTGCGTGGATATGGTGCCCGAAAAGGTGATCGCACTCGTTGACGCCGACGGCAACGCGGTCCTGCTGACCTATGACGCAGATCTTTGGCACATTTTAAGCCAAAAAACAACTTAAAAAATATTTTTGAGAAATTTCAAAAAAGGTATTGACAAACCCAAAACAATCTGCTATAATACTGCATGTTCCGTTCACGACGACTCTGCTCGTGAGAATGTGCTGGTGTGGCTCAATGGCAGAGCAGCTGATTTGTAATCAGCAGGTTGATGGTTCGACTCCGTTCACCAGCTCCAATATATGGGGGATTTCCCGAGCGGCCAAAGGGGGCAGACTGTAAATCTGTTGTCACTGACTTCGGTGGTCCGAATCCACCATCCCCCACCAACACAAAACGCCTACCGCAAAAGCGGTGGGCGTTTTGTGTTGGTGGGGGATGGTGGTAGGATCGCCGAACGCAAGGGTCGCGGTTGCCTAACCCCATTACATCACCCAAT
>JAGBXH010000334.1 GCA_017629395.1 Clostridia bacterium
ATGAGCGTGGTGCGTGCGCGGTCAATGCGCTCAGCTACGCGACGCTGTATGCCGTCAGGGATATCAATATGCCGGGACCCAACCTCTCTGCGCGCATTTCGCCCGATACGCCCGATGCCTTTTTAGACGAATGCTTAAAGGTGATCGGCACGGGACTTGGCTATCCCGCACTGATGAACGATACCGTGAATATGGCAGCCCTGCGCCGCTACGGCTACGATGAGGTCGACGTGCGCAATTATTGCATGGTGGGCTGTATTGAGAATTTTATAACCGGTATGCAGCCGCCGTGGAGCGACGGCAGATTTGATACGCCTCGCTATTTGGAGTACGTGCTGTTTGGCGGAGAAGGGTATAATCAAGAGCGCAAGGGCATTGTGACCGCCCCGCTTGACGAGATTGCCACCATGGAGCAGTTCATGGCGTGCGTGGAGCAGCAGTTGGATGCGGGCGTTTTGGAATACGTGCAGGCATTTTGCGCGTATAACGACCTGCCCGATCCGCAAAATTATACCTCGCCCTTCCTTTCCTGCTTCTGTAAGGCTTGCATCCAAAGGGCGCAGGACATCAACATGGGCGGCAGCATCTATCCCTCGGTGCACGGCGCGGCACTCATGGGCGTGGGCACGATGAGTGATTCGCTTGCCGCGATTGAAAAGGTGATATTTATCGACCAAGCCGCTACGCTGCAAACGCTGGCGGACGCGATGAAGGCGAATTTTGAAGGGTATGACGACTTGCGCAATCGTCTGCTGGCAGCACCCAAGTACGGCAATAACGATCCGTTTGTCGATAAGTACGCGGTGTGGTTTACCTCGTATTTGTCCGATCAGTTCGATCTGTACCGCACGCGTGACGGAGGCGGTATCTATACCGCTATGGCGGCAAACACCAGCAATATCTGGGCGGGCAGGCAGATTGGTGCAACGCCCGACGGCAGACGCGCAGGCGAGCCCCTGTCAGATGCCGCATCGCCCACCTACGGACGGGATATCAAGGGTGCAACCTCCACGCTGCAAAGCGTTTCCAAGCCCGATTACACGCGCTGCGCCTGCGGCACGGTGGTCAATCAGAAGTATTCGCCCGCGATGTTTGAGGACGGCAAGCGTGAAAAGCTGGCGGCACTCATTCGCGTCTATTTTGCTAAGGGCGGGCAGGAGATTCAGATCAACGCCACCTCGGCAGAGGTGCTGCGCGATGCCATGGAGCATCCCGAGCAGTATGGCTCGCTTGTCGTGCGCGTGTCGGGATTCTCCGCGTTGTACGTCACGCTTTCAAGAGAAGTGCAGGAGGATATCCTGCGCCGCACGCAGCAGGGGTGAGAGATGCGCGTGCTTAACGTATCCGATATTCAGCATTTTTCCACGGGGGACGGCCCCGGCATTCGCACCACCGTGTTCTTGAAGGGCTGCAATTTGCATTGCCCGTGGTGTCATAATCCCGAAACCATTTCCGCAGCACCCCGGACCCTGACGTTTGCACACGCCAATCGCACGCAGACCTACGGCTGTTCTATGACTGCACAGCAGGTGCTTGCGCAGGTGC
>JAGBXH010000335.1 GCA_017629395.1 Clostridia bacterium
GAATGTTTTATGCAAATCAGTCACGCTTTCTGCCAACGAATGCCGTGCCAAGCAGTAAAATTATAACGATGCCTGCGCCCACAAGGCTCTTGCATCCGCTCTTTTTTTCAGGAGCGGGCTCGGTGGTGGGAGCTTCGGTAGTGGGCTCTTCGGTGGTAGGCGGCTCGGTCTCGGCTGCCACCTGCGCAAGCTCCTCTAATTTCGCGGTCAATGCAGCTGCATCGGCTTGCAGAGTGGTCAGCGCCTCATTTGCCTGCGTTTCAAGTGCCTTTGCGTCCTCAACCTCGTTGGTCAAGGTCTGTGCAAAATCCTTGGCAGCATTGATTGCATCCATGCCCGCCTTGACCTTTTCATACAGTGCTGCAGCCTCTGCGTAGATCGCAGGGGTCTTTTCGTTGGCATTTTCAAAAGCCTTTGCAGCGTCCAGGGCAGTCAAAGTGCTCTCTGCCAGCAGGGAAGCATCCTTGCTCATGGTATCCAGTGCCTTTTTGACGTTGTGCACGTCCACCAGCTTTTGCTTGAAAGCACCGAAATCTGCAATGCAGCCCTCGGGTACGTAGCCCTCGGTCAGCTTTTGCGCGTCCTCCTTGGTCTTGGCAAACGCCAGCACGGAATACGTCACGCTCAGACCCTTTTCAATGGTAGGACCATCAAAAATATCCAGGCGCAGATTGTTGATCTTACCTGCCCAGCCGGGCTTTTTGTTCATGTCAATGATAATCCAGTTCCATTGGTCACCCTTGGGGATCTCATAAAAAACGGTCTGACCGCCCACAGCACCCATGGTGTTACCGCAAGCGTAGAAAATGGCGGAGGTACTGGAGGAAACCGAGGTTCTGTCGGTCTTGACGCGCAGTACGATATACTTGTACTCATCGGCGTTGATTTGCTTAAGAGAGGTCATATCAAAGGCTGCGTAGGGGTCGTTACTGTTGGTGTTGAGCTTGACGACCATGCCGCCTGCCTCTGCATCATAGTAGGTGTCAACCGCGTTGTGGCCGCCCATAAAATCCGCCATGAGCTCGCCGCAAACGTACTCGGTCGAAATTTCGCTGTAGTCAAACAGAGGATATTCAATATAGTCAAGAGCACCCTGCTTTTCACAAACGGGCGTTTGGTTCCAGACAAAGCCCACGCCGTTGATCACGGCACGCTGCGAGCTGCCGATGACGTTGCCTGCGTCGTCCTTTTTGGGATCGGAGCCCTTATTTCTTGCCACGTAGGTCGTGCCGCTCTCGCCCTCTGCCATGGAAACAAAGGTGGCAGAGCCGCCGCCGTCCATGTAAAATACGCTGTTATAGCCAAGCTCCTGGCAGAACTGCACGCCCTTGGTGAAGTTCAAGCCGAGATACTTGCCCGACTCCTGCGCATTGATGGTCAGCATCATGACCTTGCCGTCGTCCTTATAGCCGATCAGCGTGGTGGGGTATTCGGAATTATTGCCGTTGGGGGAGAAGATCTTGCCGTCGTTGAGCACGATCATGTGTCCGCCGATCGCATCCTCCACCGTCTGCCACAGCGCGGTGTTGCCCAGCTTATCGGTCAGATTCAGCGCAAAGGAAACGGTATCACCCACGGAGAAGTTGTTTTTGAGATCGTTTACGCGGTTGCCGCGCGCGGTCAGCACCACGTTCTTTTCATTGAAGGTGGGTCTTGTGGAAGAATTTGCGGGATAAATTGCCTTGACCTTACCGCTGACCTTGCCGTCCACGGTAAAGGCAGAGGACTCTACCTCAATTTCAATCTCGTACGCGTCTGCGAGCGCGTAGTTGGTATCGTTGCAGCGGTAGTTATACACGATAAGCGAATTATGTGCAGGCAAGCGGTTGATACCGTCCGCTGCAAAATCCTTGCCCTTGGTCTCGTTCTTGACGGTAATGTCCACGATCGGAATACCCACAAGCGGCTGATTGGTTGCCGTGACGCCAAAGGACGCCTTGTCAGGGCTGGTCGTACCCTTTTCACCGTTGGTGGCAACGTAATTCTCCATGCCGATCTGCTGGGTTGCCCAGATCTCACCGTTGATCATGGTAAAGCCGCGCGGTACCTTGAGC
>JAGBXH010000336.1 GCA_017629395.1 Clostridia bacterium
CCCTTGAAAAAGCTGCGGCACTTATCGGGCAGCTCCTCGGTCACAAAGGTCAGATATTTCTCCCCGCCCACGGTATCGGTATACCAGCTTCTGCCCACCGCAGGCATGACGACTGCGATATTGTACTCACTTGCATAACGCTCGATAGCGGTTCTTCTCATCCAGATAGAGTGATCGTCGGACAAGCCGTGCAAGAGATACAGCGTCTTGAAGGTGCTCTCCCCTTTGGCGTCCATGCCGATCATGGTCGAGGCACGCTCGGGCAGAATGACGTTGACCGACACCTGTACCATCAGCGCGTCGGAATGAAATTGCAGCTGCAGAAAAGCCATAATAAACTCCTTAGAACTTATAATAGTTGTTGTAGCCCGCCATCAAGCCCTCGCGATACAGATGCCCGTCGCCCGACACCTGCAGCACCTTGGGATACACGTACTTGCCGTTTTGTCCAAAGTGGATGACGCTCATGGAGCTGTGCGTAAAGTCAAAATGCGTGGCAAACTCGGGATACGGGATGTCCAGCATGGACGAGAAAAAGCACATACCAAAGCCCTGATGCGCAAACAGCGCAACTCTTTGACTGTTCGGCTCCACGATCTCATAGCGGCAATGCTCGCGGTCGTGACGGTAGCCAAGGCTCAAAAAGAACTCGTCCACAGCGGCGTTGACACGCGCAACACCCTTACCAAAGTCGTATTTAACAAGGTCGGGATGCTCATACCATTTGTCGCTCAACGCACGCACCTCGGGCGAGCGGAAGATCTCCAAAACAGCGGGATCGTAAAAGCACCAGGTATGAATGTCCGTGGAGGCATCAATGGCAAAATCCTGCCATGCAAGGCTCTCGTCTGCCCAAGGGCAGATGGTCTTTTCTTTTCCGAGCAGATCACACGTCGGCTGCGCGGTCTGCTGTGCACGTACGGAGGGCGAGGAAAAGATCTTGTCAAGCCCATAGCTGACAAAACGCTTGGAGAGTGCCTTTGCCTGCTCGTGACCGAGCGGGGTCAGGCTGTCGGGATTATAAATAGGATCGCCGTGACGAACGTAGAAAAATAACATATCTGCCTCCTTGGCGTATTTTTTTCAATTATAGCACAAGCATACGCGGATTGCAATGCATATTTTTCAATTTATGCGTTACTTTTGACTCTTTGCGTGAATTTTTTATGAAATGCCTTGACGCAACGGATTTTTAGTGCTATAATAGACCGATAGTATATCGTGTCTGTTTATATAAATTTTCAGGAGGTCACATCATGGCAAACGAAACACGCGCTCAGGTGGGCGGCGAATACCTTTACTATAAAGACAAGCCCTTGGTTCGCGAGGGCAATACCATTTGCTACGGCGATATGAACGAGCCCTGCATCCTCATTCTTGAGATCATGTCCTATATCAAAAACGAAAAGGGCGATGAGGTTCCCGGCAAGATCCTGATCCAGGTGCTTGACTCCAAGGATCCCACCAAGATCATCAAGCAGGGTCAGAAGGACGGCTTGCACGATGCCTTCAGCATGGGGCTTATCTGGCTGGAGCACGAGCTCAAGCGTTCGCAGTCTGTATAATCACGCTGCCAAATCAATGCTCCTGCCCCGCGCGGGAGCATTTTTTCATGCCATTTTGGGCAAAACTATTTTAGAACGGAGGATCTGTCCGTGCAAAAAAGACTCAATTTCTTTTGGAAGGTGCTGCGTCACCCCGTCAGACTTTTCTGCTATCTCAAATTCGGCTATACCTGCAGGGTAGCAAAGGATCTGCCCGATCACTATATCGTGCTCTCCAACCACGTCACCGACTTTGACCCGCTGTTTG
This sequence comes from Clostridia bacterium, assembly GCA_017629395.1. Classification (GTDB taxonomy): domain Bacteria; phylum Bacillota; class Clostridia; order Oscillospirales; family CAG-272; genus SVQP01. The sequence goes on from JAGBXH010000336.1 coordinate 1,813, forward strand.
TGGGCTGCTCCTTCCCAAGACAAATGTACTTTGTGGCAAGCGAGCACATCGCACGCTGGAAGCATGGCTATAAGATCGTCAATTATCTGCTCGCGCCCATTCTGCGCAAGAAGGGTACGACAGCGGCGTCCGCAATCATCGATATCCTGCGCAAGGTGCGCAAGGGCGCAAACGTCTGCATGTTTGCCGAGGGTGTGCGCTCCTGGGACGGCTTGACCTGCTCCATAACCTCTACCACGGGCGGTCTTGTCAAGGCGGCACGCTGCTCTCTTGTTACCTACCGCATCTCGGGCGGCTACTTTGCAAGCCCCATGTGGAGCACCAAAAACACGCGCAGAGGCTACGTGCACGGTGAGCCGGTCAACGTATATACTGCAGAACAGATCGCCGCTATGAGCGAGGACGAGATCAATCGCATCATCCGCGAGGACCTGTATGAGGACGCATATGCGCGTCAGGAGCAAAAGCGCAGCAAATACAAGGGCAAGAGGCTTGCAGAAAGCATGGAGAACCTGCTTTACGTATGCCCCTATTGCGGCAAAGTTGACACCATGAAATCCAAGGGCGACCGCGTCAGCTGCACGGCTTGCGACAAATTCTTTACTTACGACGAATTCGGGTACCTGCACGGTGCCCCCGACACCACCCTGACCGCGCTTGCCGCAAATCAGCGCAAGTCGACCGAGGCTTTGGTGGCAAACGGTGCCGAGATCTTTGCCGAGGGCGCAAGAGTGTATACCGTGGAAAACCACGAGGAGCAGACAGTTGCCCAAGGACGCTTTGTCATGACCCCCGACGGCATTACCTGCGGTGAGTGGCACGTTCCCTTCTCGGATATCACCGAGCTTGCCATGCGCGGCAGACGCTTCCTGTTGTTCAGCTTTGGCAAGACCTATTGCGAAATGACCGCCCCCGAGGGGTACAATATTTATAAATTCTTTGAATATTATCGCATTGCTCGAAGTAACACAAACGAATAAAAAAAGAAAACCGCTCGATCGAGCGGTTTTTCTTTCTATGGCTTTACCGTGCTGCGCGGTTCATCAGCGCTGCACCGTTTTGCTTGAGCCACGCGTGTCTTGCTTTATAATCGGGCATAACGCGCGCGATCTCTGCATAAAACGCTGCCGAGTGATTCATGTGCTTGCGGTGGCACAGCTCGTGCACCACCACGCTGTCCAGCACCTCGGGCGGTGCAAGCATCAAAAGGCAATTAAAATTGAGATTCCCTTTTGACGAGCAGCTACCCCAGCGCGTTTTTTGCGTGCGAATGGTAATACGCCCGTACTCCACGCCAAGCATGGCGGCATAATGCGCCACGCGTGCGGGAATGACCTGCTTTGCTTGCTCTGCAAGCGCGTTCAGCTCATGCTCCGTCAGCTTGGGCAGGCTCTGCCCTGCCGCAGCCTTGGCAAGATGCGCCTCGATCCAATCCGCGTGCTTGGTTACAAAAGCATTGATCGCCGCCTTGGGCAGACGCATGGGCGCACGCACGATGACCTTGCCGTCCTTGATCTGCATACCGATGGTCTTTCGACCGGATCGGATCAGCGTGTATTCGATCATTTTCTCAGCTTGACCGCCAGAGCGCACCAGCCGTTTTCCTCGGCTCTCTCCACGATCTCAAAGCCGTGCTGCTCAAAGCAATTCACCACGTCCGCGCTGCGCTCCATGATGATACCCGAAGCCAGCAGCACGCCGTCGTCTGCGATATACTTATGCACGTCGGGCGTCATGCGGATGATAATATCCGCTACGATATTGGCGCACACCAAGCCGTACTTGCCGCCCTCTAAGTCAACAGCTCGCAAGAGGTCGGACTGATCGCAGGTAATGTTGGTCAGTCCCGAATCCTTGATATTCTCGCGTGCAACGCGTACCGACATAGGGTCGATGTCATATGCCTTGCACTCCCCTGCACCGAGTCTGGAGGCGCAGATGGCAAGAATGCCGCTGCCCGTCCCCACGTCCAGCATACGCACACCGGGGGTGGTGTACTTTTCCAAAAGACCGATGACCAAACGAGTGGTCTCGTGCGTGCCCGTGCCAAACGCCATACCGGGATCCATGCGTACAACCAACTCGTGCTCCTCTGCCTGGTACTTTTCCCAAGCGGGCACGATGACGATCTTGGAGCCGATCTTGATGGGCTTATAGTACGCCTTCCATGCGTTTGCCCAGTCTTCCTCGTTCAAGCCGATCATCTTGATCTCGCCCTCGATGCCGTCCTTTTTGAGCATTTCGCGCAAAAATTCCACGTCCTCGCGGATGTCGCGCTCTACGGGTAAGTACACCGACACGGATGCAATGGTCTTGTCTGCATTGAGAATGCTCTCGTCGATCAAATCGCCATAGCAGGTTTTGAGGTCAATATCGCTGTAATCCTCGATCATCAGATTGGTGTTGATCATGCTCATGACCGCGACTAGCGCGTCCAGCTGCTCTAATTTGACCGTGACGCGGATCTGCGTCCATTGGGTCGTTTCCCCCCAGTCCTCGCAAACGTAATCCTTATCTACCATATTCTTTATCCTTTATTTGCTTTTTTTGAAGAAATTCTTTTTCTTTTTGTAATTGCTCTCACCGCATGCCTCGGCAAACGCGCGCATAGCGTCCTTTTGCTTTGCGGAAAGCCCTGTGGGGATCTCCACGTTCACGGCAAAGATCAAGTCGCCTCTGCGCGAGCCGTTGCCCAGATTGGGAATGCCCTTGCCGCGCAGCGTAAAGGAGGTTCCCGACTGCGTGCCCTCGGGCAGATCGAACTTCTGCGAGCCCTCCAAGGTAGGTACTTCTATCTCCGCGCCCAGAACCGCCTCGGAAATGGTGACGGGGATCTCACAATAGATATTGGCACCGTCACGCTGGAAGATCTTGTGCGGCTGCACGCTGATCTGCATAATCAGATCTCCTGCGGGACCGCCGTTCTTGCCGTCACAGCCCTGCGAGCGCAGCGCGATCTTCTCACCGTGGTCCATACCTGCGGGGATATCCACGGTCAAATACTTATTTTCGCGCTCCATACCCGCTCCGCGGCAACGCGAGCAAGGCGTTTTGATGATCTTACCCGTGCCGCGACACTTTTCACAAGTGCCCGTGGACTGGAACTGCATGCCGCCCATATTGTGCACGGTGCGTACCTGACCCGTACCGCGGCATGCGGAACAGGTTTCGGGGGCTTGCCCGCCCTCGCTGCCGTTACCGCCGCAATCGGGACACTTGCGCAATCTTGTATAGGTAATGGTCTTCTTGGCACCGAACGCTGCTTCCTCAAAGGACAGCGACACGCGGATCTGAATATCGTCACCGCGCAGCGGGCCGTTTCTTCTCTTCTGTCCGCCTCCGCCGAATGCGCCGCCGAAGAACGAACCGAAAATATCACCGATATCGCCAAAATCTGTAAATCCGCCGCCGTAACCGCCACCGCCAAAGCCCGCGCTCTGATCAAACGCTGCGTGACCGAACTGGTCGTACTTTGCCTTCTTCTCGCTGTCGGAAAGCACCTCGTACGCTTCGTTTGCTTCCTTGAACTTTGCCTCTGCCTCAGCGTCTCCCGGATTCATATCGGGGTGGTACTTCTTTGCCAGCACGCGGTATGCCTTTTTGATCTCGGCATCCGATGCGTTTTTGTCAACGCCCAGTACCTCGTAATAATCTCTTTTGTCTGCCATGTCAAA
>JAGBXH010000337.1 GCA_017629395.1 Clostridia bacterium
GAATGAGATCGGCATTCCTTGCTTTGGTCCGAGAGCCGACGCGGCAATTATCGAGGGCAGCAAGGTGTTCTCCAAAAATCTCATGAAAAAGTACGGCATTCCCACCGCTACCTACGAGGTGTTCGAGGACATGGATGCTGCACTTGCATACGTGCAGGATGCCCCCATTCCCACCGTCATCAAGGCGGACGGCTTGGCTTTAGGCAAGGGCGTTATCATCGCCATGACGCGCAAGGAGGCAGAGGACGCCATCGTTTCCATGATGCAGGATAAGCAGTTTGGTGAGAGCGGCAGCCGCGTGGTCATTGAGGAATTCTTGACCGGCCCCGAGGTATCGGTGCTGGCGTTTACCGACGGAAAGTGCGTCAAGCCCATGGTTTCCTCTATGGACCACAAGCGCGCACTGGACGGTGACCAAGGGCTGAACACGGGCGGTATGGGTACGGTAGCTCCCAACCCCTATTACACCGAGGAGATTGCACGCGAGTGCATGGAAACCATCTTCCTGCCCACCGTGGGCGCCATGAATGCGGAAGGCCGCACCTTCAAGGGTTGCTTGTATTTCGGCTTGATGCTGACCCCCAAGGGACCCCGCGTTATCGAGTACAACTGCCGCTTCGGCGACCCCGAAACGCAGGTGGTGCTGCCCCTTTTGGAAAGCGATTTGCTGACCGTCATGCAGGCGACCGCCAACGGTACGCTGGCAGAAACCGAGGTTAAGTTCGCTGACCGTCACGCTTGCTGTGTGGTGGTTGCATCGGGCGGTTATCCGCAGAAGTACGGCTCGGGCTATCCCATGACCTTGCCCGAAACCGGCAAGGATGAATACATCTTCGTAGCGGGTGCTAAGGTGCAGGACGGCGTGCTCGTCACCGCGGGCGGCAGAGTGCTTGGCGCGGTTGCTGTCGAGGATAGCCTTGCAGACGCGGTTGCACACGCTTACCGCATTGCGGACAAGGTGGAGTTTGAAAATGCTTACAAGCGTCGCGACATTGGTCAGCGCGCATTGGCTGCCAAGCAGAACTAAGGAGGGCAACATGGTTTTTAGAGTTTACGTAGAAAAAAAGCAGGGACTTGACCACGAGGCATCGTCCCTTTGCAAAGAAATCAATACATTTTTGGGCATTGAAGCCCTGGAGCGCGTGCGCGTGATCAACCGCTACGACGTGGAAAACGCCACCGAGCAGCTGTTCTCTTACGCTGTGCAGACCGTGCTTTCCGAGCCGCAGCTGGATAACGTGTCCGAGGAGATCGACGCGGACGGCGCAACCGTTTTCGCTGTCGAGTTCCTGCCCGGTCAGTACGATCAGAGAGCGGACAGCGCAGCGCAGTGCATGCAGATCATTTCCATGGGTGACAGACCCGCAGTACGCACCGCAAAGGTGTACCTGTTGTACGGTGCGCTGACAGAGGCAAACGTAGCTGCTATCAAAAAGCACGTCATCAACCCCGTGGAGAGCCGCGAGGCAACGCTGGACAAGCCCGAAACGCTGGCTGCACAGTATGATATTCCCACCGAGGTGGAAACGCTGCACGGCTTTTGCGAAATGGATGCAGACGCGCTCAAGGCGTTCGTCAAGTCCTACGGCTTGGCTATGGATATGGATGACCTTGCATTCTGCCGCGACTATTTCGTCAGCGAAAAGCGCGATCCCACCATCACCGAGATCCGCATGATCGATACCTACTGGTCCGACCACTGCCGTCACACCACCTTCTTGACCGAGATCGGCGAGGTGGAGATTGAGGATAAGGAGCTGGAGCGTGCTTGCAGCATTTACAAGAATATGAGAAGCGAGCTTGGCAGAGAGCACAAGCCCATGACGCTCATGGATATTGCCACCATCGGCACGCGTTACTTAAAGGCAAACGGCAAGCTGC
>JAGBXH010000338.1 GCA_017629395.1 Clostridia bacterium
GTGTGTATCGACACCTGCTCGGGACTTGGCATGTGTGCCGAGCGCAATGCGATCGCCAACATGATTACAAACGGCGAGAGCCGTATTGTCAAGCTTGTATGCGTCATTGGTGATGGGCGCGTCGGCTCGCCCTGCGGCGCGTGCAGGGAAATGATGATGCAGCTCGATAAGCGCAGCCCCGAGATCGAGATCTTGACCGATCTTGAAACGCTCTCTACCGTCACGCTTGGTGATCTTGTGCCCGATTGGTGGGGAACCGAGCGTATGAATCAACAATAAAAAAGCTCCGCATCATTTTGGGATGCGGAGCTTTTGATTATTCAGCGTAGGTATCGGCTCTCAACTGCACGATATAGGAAACGCCTCTGTAGATGTTTTCAAAATCGGATTCTAAGATTGCCTTGACCTCGGGATGTGCGGGGTCGTTGATCAGCAGCCATTTCTGACCGTCTTTTTCTTCGTAGCCAACAACGCACAGCAAGTGTCCGTTGGTGGTATAGCCCGGGTGTCCGCTGGCTGCAAGCTGGCCTGCCTTAACGCGGATCGAGGACACGATGGGGTGACCCGTAGAGATCGCGTGCTTGATGGCATCAATGTCATAATAGTCGATATAGGTTTGATATCCAAGCTCGCCTGCGTATGCAACGTTGAATGCCCAGTTACCAAAGATCTCCTCGCCCCAGTCGCGCACGCCCCAGGCTACGTCGGCAATATCGTCGATCTGCTCGCCGTGGTAGAGCATCACCATGGAAAGGGAAGTTGCAGAGCAAATGCTGCCTCCGATCTCGGGCACGTCCATCTGTCGTCTGTACGGCACGTCCAGCTTTTTGTAGGTGTCCGTGGGTGCGGACAAATTGCCGTTTTGCTTGTCACAAGCAAGCGTGACGTTGTAAACGATGGGAGAGACTTCGCCGGTCTGCTTGATGTCGATTCTGTACTTGACAATGCCTTGGCATTGCTTTTTGAGCGTAAGAATATCAATGCCTACAGATCCGTGTTCGTCTTCGTTGGATTTGCTGCCCGACGTTTCGGGAATTGCGCTCCATTCGCCCCAGGAATACCAGGTTGTAAAGCTGCCGTCGTCAAGCTTGACGGATACGGATACTTCAACCGTGCCGCCTGCCGAGGACGTGTTCCAGGAAGCAAGCATGTTCTTGAAGCTGCCGCCCATGTCAATCTCGTCGGAAACAAAATAGCCCTCGGTTGCGCCTTCGTTCAGCATCAGACCGTGATTCTCAAAATGTACGGAATGAAATTCACCTTTGAATTCATTGGCGCAGAACATGATGGACTTGTGATTCAGCTTTACTTCGTTTTTGTAATAATCCGGATTATCGACGATTGCATCAAATAAATCTGTAGTCACTTCAGCCTCCTCGGTTGTCTCTTGTTGTGTTTCGGTAGGTGCTTCTGTAGTAATTTCTTGCGTAGTAGTCATTGGCTCGGTGGATTGCACCTCATTTGCGGGTGTGCTGTCGCAAGATGCTAAAACTGTGCCGGAAAGCAGAATAGCTGCAAGGACACACGTGATTCTGTGCTTGTTCATCTGTATTGCCTCACCTTCATAGTATTGTACTTATATCATACAGGAAAAGAATGGATTTGTCAACAGAAACCGACTCGGTACTTGCAAAAGTGCGCGATTTGTGATAGAATAAAGCCAAGAAAGAGGGGATAGCATGAAAAAACTACTGATTACCGGCTTTGACCCGTTTGGCGGTGCGACAGTCAACCCTTCGTGGGAGGCGGTCAAGCTTTTGCCCGACCAAATAGGGGATTGGCATCTGACCAAAATTGAAATTCCTACCGTGTATGGATTTGCCGCGCAGACAATATTGCGGATCGCACAAGAGCTGCATCCCGATGCGATTCTCTGCGTCGGTCAAGCGGGCGGCAGAGTGGCAATCA
>JAGBXH010000339.1 GCA_017629395.1 Clostridia bacterium
GTTGACAACTAAGTAGTTCCATTCCCCATCCTTGGAAGCAAAAATCCGCGCTTGTACGTGTTCGGAGGGACCGGTTGCGACGTTGCCTTCCGAGCCGATGTAGAGATTGACGCCAAAGTTATATTCGCTGCGATACTGGATGACCGCGATATTGCCTGCTGCCACGTAGTCCTTGACCAGATAGCAGTAGGGATCCCAGTGATCATCCGCGCCGTATCTGTACAAAGCCTTGACGCTGCCGTCCTCATTGTAGGTCATGCCGCCAAAGTCACTCCAGTCATTATCGGGGTTTTCCGCGTAAGCCTTGATCATCTCGGGTGTGACGAAGGTAAGCGCCGCTGCCTTGACGTCCTCAATATTCACGGGCGTCTGCAGCAATGCCTCGGTGGTGATCTCCTCGGTGGTAATTTCTTCGGTAGTAGGTTCTTCGGTGGTCTTTTCTTCGGTGGGTGCTTCGGTGGCGGGAGCCTCGGTAGAAGAAACGGTGGTGTCAACGGGATCTTCAACGGGCGTATTGCATGCCGTCAAGCACAATACCAATGTCAGCGTAAGTACAATCAGAATCAATGCTTTTTTCATTTTCTTCACCTCATATCATATTCCGGGGTTTCTGCTATGTATTCATCATATCACACTTGCCGCGCAAATGCAACATCTTTTTGATAATTAATTGACAAACTGCGCTCCATAAAGCGACGCATAAAAGCCCTTTGCATCCAGCAGCTGCTCGTGCGTGCCGCTCTCAATGATATTGCCGTCCTTGAGCACCAGAATATTATCCGCGTGCTGCACGGTGGAGAGGCGGTGCGCAATGACAAAGCAGGTCTTGCCGCGCATCAATTCCATCATGGCATCCTGGATCTGATGCTCGGTTCGGCTGTCCACGTTACTCGTTGCCTCGTCCAAAATCAGCATGGGTGCTGTGGACAGCATGGCGCGCGCGATGGTGATCAGCTGTCTTTGCCCCTTGGACAAATTCACGCCGCCATCGGAAAGCTGCGTGGCATATCCCTCGGGCAAGGACATGATAAAGTGGTGGATCTTTGCCTTTTTGGCAGCCTCCACGATCTCCTCATCGGTTGCGTCCTGCCTGCCGTAAGCAATATTATCCCGCACGCTGCCGCCAAACAGCCACGTATCCTGCAAGACCATGGTAAAGCTCTTGCGCAGGCTGTCGCGCGTAGCGTCGGTGATGGGAATGCCGTCAAATCGGATCTCGCCTGCATCAATATCGTAAAAGCGCATGAGCAGGTTGATGATAGTAGTCTTTCCCGCACCCGTCGGACCGACAATGGCAACCGTTTGCCCCGGCTCGACCTTGACGGAAAGTCCGTGCAAGATCTGCTTATCCTCCACGTAGCCGAACTCCACGTTTTCCAAAGTGACCTGTCCCTTGGCATCCAACGTGACCGCATCCTTTTTATCCTCGGGCTCGGGTGCCTGATCAATCACACCGAACACGCGCTCTGCAGCGGAAAGTGCACTCTGCAGCTCGCTGAAGATATTGGCAAACTCGTTGATCGGCCCTGCAAACTTGCGCGCGTACTGTACGAACGCGCCCATATCGCCAAGTCCGATGATAAACAAGGGATTGGTGACAGCACCGCTCAGCGAGAACATATAGAAAATACTGCCAAGCAGCGTAATCAGCGCAATGGAAAGGTTGCTGACGAAGTTGACCGTCGGCCCGATGACCGAGCCGTGATAATCCGCCTTATAATACGCACCGCAAGCCTCAGTATTGCGCACGTCAAAGCGTTCGGTAATGACCTGCTCCTTGCCATAGGTGCGAATGGTCTTCTGACCCGACAGCATTTCCTCGGCAAAGCCGTTCAGCTCACCCAGCTTTGCACTTCTTGCGCGGAAAAGCGGGCGGATATGCGTGGATTTATACTTGGTAAAGATCAGCGAAATGGGTACTGTGATGACAAACACCGAGATCAACACGGGAGAGATGGTCAGCATCATGACAAACGAGCCAACGACCGTGATGCTATTGGCGCAAATTGCCAGCACGTCGTTGGAGAGCGAGGCATTGAGCGTTTCAATATCATAGGAAAGGCGGCTGACGATCTCACCCGTCTGGTGGGTGTCGAAAAAGCCTACGGGCAGGTCGGTCAGGTGATCAAATACCTCCTTGCGCATGGTGTACGTAATGCGCTGCGAGAGGTTGACCATCACGATGGATAAGAGATAGGACATGACGCCCGACAGAATATAGAAGGCGATCATGAGTCCGCAGAACAAGAATACGCGGGGAAAATCCACCTGGCCGGGGCCGACGATGGCGTCAATGGCAAGACCCGACAGCTTGGGACCCGCAAGCGCGAGCACGTTTGCCGAGATCATGAGGAAAAACGCAAGCGCCACAAGTCCGGGATAGCGGAACATATAGCGGCAAAGGCGCACCAGCGTACGCCTGCGCTGCTTAGGGGTCATGGGAGCTTTTTGCACCTTATTCTGATTAGTCAAGCAAAGCACCTCCCATCTGCGAATCGCGGATCTCGCGGTAAACGGAGCAATGCTCCATGAGCTGCTCGTGCGTTCCCTTGCCGATGATCTTGCCCTCGTCCAAAACCAAAATCAAATCGGCATGCATGACCGAGCTGACACGCTGCGCGACCACCACAGTGGTGGTACCCGCAAAATGCAGGCGCAGATCGCGGCGCAAGGCTGCATCGGTCTTATAGTCCAGCGCCGAGGATGCGTCGTCCAGTATCAAGATCTCGGGCTTTCCCGCAAGTGCGCGCGCAATCAGCAGTCTTTGTCGCTGACCGCCCGAGACGTTGGTGCCCTTGCTGGTCAGCTCGTGCTCCACGCCCTCGGGGAAGGCAGACACGAACTCCTGCGCCTGTGCCACGCGTAAGGCAAGAGACAGATCCTCATCCGAGACCTCCCTGCCAAAGCAGATGTTTTCGCGCACGGTATCGGCATACACGAAA
>JAGBXH010000340.1 GCA_017629395.1 Clostridia bacterium
CGGAAAGCTTGGAGATCGCAGCCTCGGTGTCAACACCGTACTTAGCGTAGATCTGCTTTGCGGATTCATAGCGTTGATTCATTTTGAATTCCTCCTGATTGATATATGTACAAATTTTTGAGAACATATATAGTCAAGATACATTATACAGTATCAACAGCAATTTTGCAAGATGTTTTTGAAAAAAAGAGGGAAAAATTTCAAAACGATATGAAAAGATCCCCCGCAGTTACGGGGGATCAAGGACGGTTTTTGCTCAGCGCGGCAGATCAGATATTCTCAATCTCCCTCATCCACGCATTCATGCACGCGTCGGAGGGCATGGAGAGACCGCCGCGAGGGGAAACGCTGACGTCGCAGACGGCAGGTCCGTCGGGCATGCAGGAACGCTTGAATTGCTGGGTGAAGAATCTGCGCGTAAACACCTTGAGCCAATGCGCGATTGTATCTGCGTCAAACTGTCCGTCGAATGCGTAGCACGCAAGGCGGAAGATCTTTTCGGGGCTAAAGACATAGCGTAGGGCATTGTAGATAAAGAAATCATGCAGCTCGTAAGGACCAACCAGATCCTCGGTCTTTTGCGCGATGTTGCCGTTCTCATCGGCAGGGAGCAGCTCGGGGCTGACAGGCGTGCCGACCACGTCGTCAAGCGCGTCCGCAATGGCAATCTCGCCAAGCTTTCTGTACTTACGCGCCGCATACGCCACCAGATTTCGCACCATGGTTTTGGAAACGCCGCAGTTGACGCTGTAGTTGGACATGTGGTCACCGTTATAGGTAGCCCAGCCCAATACAGACTCGGAAAGGTCACCCGTGCCTACAACAAGACCGTTGCATTGGTTGGCAACGTCCATCAGAATCTGCGTGCGCTCGCGCGCCTGGCTGTTTTCATAGACAACGTTATGATTGGAAGGATCATGACCAATATCCTTAAAGTGCAGGGCGACAGACTCACCGATCGGAATTTCACGGAAGTCAACACCGAGCTGCTCGCACAGCACGGTTGCATTGTTCTTTGTTCTCGCAGTCGTGCCAAATCCGGGCATGGTAATGGCAAGCACCTTGTTTGCCGGCATATTCAAAGACTTGACAGCATCTACTGACACCAGCAGGGCAAGCGTGGAGTCAAGACCGCCCGAAATGCCAAGCACCAGCGTGTCAGCATGCGCAGCCTTGATGCGTGCGCGCAAGCCTTCTGTTTGAATGTGCAGAATGCTCTCCCAGCCTGCATCATGGTTAAAGGGAACGACAAAGGGCAGGGGATCCACAAATCTCGTCAGTTCGGTATCGGTATAGCCAAGTGAGAAATCTACCTCGGCAAACTCACGGTTGCCGGTCTTATTGGTAAACGCAGCGTCCTTGACGCGCTCGCTGCTTAGCAGCTGCACGTCGATCTCGGTGCATACGTAATCCGCGGTAAAATCAAAGGGCTTTCTGCTTGCGCAAAGCTTGCCGTCCTCGACGATGATGGCACGTGCACCGTATGCCGCGTCGGTGGTGGACTCGCCTCTGCCTGCGTTACAGAAGAGGTATGCGCAATGATTCTCGCAGGACAAATATTGCGCTTCGTTATACAGCTTGCAATCACTTCCCGCGATCTCGGGAGTTGCTGCCATGCGGCAGATCAGGGTCGCACCTGCTGAGCAAAAATCGGAAATATCGCCCGCACCTACGCATACGCCGATCTTAAGCTCGGGCATCTCGGAGCAGGAAAAAATCGTGTTATTGCCGAAATTGCAGACCTGCATGCCGTCGCCAAAGGGATCGAACGCGTATGCCGCATCGCCAAGCTTTGCAAAGTGTCTGTTTGCATTTGTTGAGGGAACAACGCCAAGCAGCGTACCCGCGCTGCATACTGCTGCGCAGTTATACAGCTTGCCGTTCATCTGCATGGGCAAACCGACAATGGCGATCGCATCTAAATCGGCAGTCAGCTCGAGATACGTCGCAAGCGCGTCCTTTGCTCCCTTTATCAGCGTGCTTTGAAAGAACAGATCACCGCAGCTCGCACCGGTCAGACACAGCTCGGGGAAAACAATGACGCGCGCGCCATCGATTTCATAGGCGTTACGGGCGGTTTGCGCCAATATCTC
>JAGBXH010000341.1 GCA_017629395.1 Clostridia bacterium
CAGTGATCGCCAGCACCTACGGCAACTACTATTTGAAAGCATTGGTGTTTGATTATTTTACCGCTAATTTGTCAGTCCGATCAGCGGGGCTTTTTTGTTTGCATGCCCCGCCGTGCCGACGGACATGTTGCGCATACTTGCGGACAAGTGTGCATACATTGTTGTGAAGGGTGGTGAGAAAATGCGCAGCGTGATGGTCAACAGAGCAGAGGATCAAGGGATAGAGCGGCGCACGTATCTGCCGCCCAGCGTGATACGCATGCTGCCCGAGCGGCTGGTATCCGAGCTGTATGCGGGGCATTTGCCCGAGCATATTGAGGAGATACGGCTGCATGCGGGGCGGTGCGCAAGCGTGGTGGCAGGCGGGCGCAATATCATGCTGCGCACGGTGCTCAGCGCACAGGAAATGACCGCAACATTGACGCGCATGTGCGGCGGTTCCTTGTATTCCCACGCTCCCACCATTGCAGAAGGGTATCTGACGCTGGACGGCGGCGTGCGCGTGGGCGTATGCGGCAGGGCTGCTTGCGAGGGGGGCGAGGTGATCGGGGTGTACGACGTATCCGGCTTGTGCATCCGTATCCCTGCGCACTTTTCGGTAAGCGGCAGAGAGATCTGCAATCTCATGCAGAAATTCCGCTACACCAAGGGCGTGCTGATCTATGCGCCGCCCGGCGTTGGTAAGACCACGTTGCTTCGCGGTGTGGCTACCTCGCTTGCCTCGGGAGAGAACCCCTTGCGCGTAGTGGTCATTGATACGCGCGGAGAGATGCCGTTTTTGCAGACGGGGGCGGCACTCTGCCTTGACGTGCTGGTGGGATATCCGCGCTGTCTTGGTGTGGAGATTGCCTGCCGTACCATGAACGCGCAGGTCATGATCTGCGACGAGATCGGAGACTACCAAGAGGCACTTGCGCTTGCCTCGGTACAGAATTGCGGCGTGCCCTTAGTAGCCTCGGCACACGCCTCGTCGGTTGAGGAGCTCTTGTGCCGCACGGGGCTGCGCCTTTTGCACGATTGCAAAATGTTCGGTGCGTACGTGGGTATAGAAAGGCGCGAGGGCGGCTTTGCTTACCGCGTGACCGACTGGGAGAGCGCGGATGCTTGCCTTTAAGATCGTGGGTGCGCTCTTGGTGCTTGCCAGCGGCACGGGGCTTGCTTTGGGGGCAGCGCGATACGAGCGCACGCGGCTGCGGGTGCACGACGCGCTGATCTCCATGATCTTTTATATCAAGGGGCGCATTGATTGCTACGCCATGCCCGTCGAGCAAATTATGCGCACGATGGATAAAAGCATTCTTGCCGATTGCAGGTGTCCGGGGCAGGTGGATTCGATAGAGGCGCTTTTGCCGCACGTCAAAAGCTATCTCGATCCCGAGACCTATCGCGTGCTGCAAAGCTTTGGCGCGGGTTTGGGCAGCGGCTTTCGCGACGAGCAGATCAAGCGGTGCGACTATTACATCGAGCTTTTGCGCGAAAAGCGCACGCAGCTGGAAAGTGAGCTGCCCGCAAGAGTAAAAACGAACGGAGCGATATGGATGCTGTGCGCCCTGGGCGCGGTGATCCTTCTTTGGTAACTATGGAAGTAGGTCTTATCTTAAAGGTGGCAGGCGTGGGACTTTTGGTTTCGGTCGCCACGCAGATCTTAAATAAATCGGGGCGCGACGAGCAGGCAACCCTTGTCACGATTGCGGGCATTGTGGTGGTGCTGCTCATGCTTGTAGAGCAGATCGGTGAGCTGTTCTCGCTGGTGTACGCCACCTTTGGCTTTTAGTATGGATATACTCAAAATTTGCGGCATTGCCATGCTGTGCCTTGCCGCTGTATGGGTGCTCAGGCAATATAAAGCCGAAATGGTACTGCCCGTGCGTGCCGCGGGCACGGTGCTGATCTTTTTTGCGGTGCTTGGTGCAGCGCAGCCCATTGTGGATATGATCAAGAGCCTATGTGAGCAAAGCCTGCCCACAGCACACGGTGAGATATTGCTCTCGGGGCTGGGGATCACCTTGCTTTGCGCGCTGGGGGCGGGGATCTGCCGCGACTTTGGTGAAATCGGCTTGGCAACGGCACTGGAGGGAGCGGGCAAAATTGCGGTGGTGCTGCAGGCGCTGCCGCTCATTACGGAAATACTGGGCATGACGAAGGAGTTATTATCGTGAAGGTGTGGGTGTGGGGTGTGATCGTGACGCTGGCGGCAGCAAGCTTTTTGTGCTTTGGCGCATCGGCAGAGCAGGCGGGCGTTGATTACAGCACGCTGCCCGAGCAATACGTAGCGCTGGAGGAGTGCATTCCCGAGACGCTTGCCTGCATTTTACCGGATGGGCTGTTTTCCCGTGACACGGACGAGGTGCGCGGAGCGTTTGCGCAAATGACCTCGTTTTCGGGGCTTTTGGGACTTGTTTTGCAGGTGTATCGCTTGCAATGCGGGCAAAGCGGGGGACTGCTGGCATCGATCTGCGGTCTGATCCTTTTGTGCGGTCTGATGCGCTCTGTGGGCAAGGCGCAAAGTCTGCCTTGGGCAAGTCTTGCGCCGCGGCTTTGTCTGTTTGGTGCGGTGTCAGCAGCGGGATATGCCGCGGTGGACTCTATGGTGGCGTATTTTACCTCGCTGCGCACGTTGATGGGCGGGATCATGCCCTTGATGAGTGCGCTCTATATCATGGGCGGAAACGTCACGCGTGCCACGGTGGGAAATGCCACGCTTTCGGTGGGGCTCAACGTATGCGGAAGCGTGTGTGCGAGTATCGCGCCGCCCCTGTTCGGCAGCTGCATGGCTATGGCGCTGCCGGGCATTTTGGAATCGGGCGTGGATCTTTCCAAAATCTCGGCGTTTCTTAAAAAAACCTACACCACGGTGCTTGGCGTGCTGACCTTTCTGTTATCCATTTGCCTGAGTGCGCAAAGCCTGCTTGCCTCGCGTGCAGACAGCCTTGCCATGCGCAGCGGACGCTACGCCATCGGGCAAATGATCCCCGTGGTGGGCGGCGCGCTTTCGGGCTCACTTGATACGCTTGCCGCAGGCGTGGGCATGCTGCGCGGACTTGCGGGTGGGTGCGGGGTGATCCTTTTGTTTCTGACCTGCCTGCCGGTGCTGCTGCAAATGCTTGCCCTGCGCACGCTGCTTGATCTCGGCGCAATGCTTGCACATCTGCTTGGATGTGCACCCGAGAGCGCGGTGCTGAGCGAGGCGAGCAGCCTCTTTGGCTATATGGCGGCTGCGGTTGCCATGTGTACGGCGGTGTTTATCATAGCCGTTGGCGCGTTTGCGGCAAGTGCTGCTGCTTGGGTGGCGTAGTATGGGAGAATATTTATATAGCCTTGCCCTGGTGGCAGTGCTGGTTGCGCTGGTGTGTACCTTAGTGCCCGAGAGTGCCGTGCAGCACGCCAAGCTGCTTTGCAGCCTGTGCGTCATCGCGCTGCTGATCTCGCCCGTCATGAGCCTTGTGCAAGCCGTGGGGAATGGAACTTGGGAGATTCCCGAGGCTTGGCAGGACGGGGAGCAGGAGGAGCAGGATTACGCACAGCTTTCGGATGCGTTGGTGGTCGGGCAGCTGCAAGTGCTTTTGGAGCGCGAGCAGGGCTTGCCGCCCAAGGAGTGCCGCATTTTGGTACAATGGGGCGAGGACGGTGGCGTGCGCGAGGTGACGCTGCTCTTATCGGGCAAGGCGATCTGGCGCGACCCCGATCCTCTTTGTGCATACGTGGAAGAGCTTTTGGATTGTACATGTAAGGTAGTATTGGAGTAGAGAGATGTATACAAACGGTGTTTCGGAGATCACGGGAACTGTGGGGCAAATGAAAAAAAGCGGCAAGCTGTGGATCGTGGTGCTGGGCGCGATCGTGGGCTTGGGGCTTTTGGTGGTGGGCAGCTTTGAATTGCCTATAGGGAAAAGTGCGCAAAAGAATACCGCTGCCGTGACAGACGAGCAAGCGCAGCTGCAGGCGTATAAGCAGGAGCTTTCGCGCGAGATCGCGGGGCTTTGTGCCGAGGTGCAGGGTGTTGGCAGGGTGCAGGTCGTGGTCACGCTGTCGGGCGGGTACGAGTACGTATACGCCCGCGATCTGGAAAGCAAAACGGACAGCGACAGTTATACGTGGGAGGAAAGCTACGTCATCGTGGGATCGGGCAGCGCGCAAAGTCCCTTGCTGCTGGTCAAAAAGCAGCCCGAGATTGCGGGCGTGGGCATTGTGTGCACGGGCGGGGCAGATTCTCGGGTACAAAACGAGTTGACCGCTTTGGTGAGCGCGGCGTTTGGCATCGGGACAAATAAAATTCACGTCAGCGGTGCACAAAACGAATAAAGCATGCATATTTGGCTTGAGCTCACAATAAGATATAGCGTAAAACAAAAACGGAGGGCTTACATATGAACTTCAAAAAGGTACTCAATACCATAGGCGATTTTTTCAAGAAAATGGGCAAGCGCAACCTGATCATTGCGGGCGCGGTCATCATGATCGGTCTGGCGGTCTACGTCAACTGGATCTTCTTTGCGGGCGACAATAAGGACGATTCCTTCAATTACGATCAGAGCGCGGGCATGAACACCAACTACGGCACCACGCTGGGCACGGGCTCGAACACGGGCAATCAGAACAGCACGTCCGCGGATGCGAGTTCCTACTTCAGCAGCGTGCAGGTGTCCAGACAAAAGGCGCGCGACGAGGCACTTGAGGTGCTCAATTCCGTAGTGGATAACGACAACGCCACCGATCAGGTCAAGGCGGAGGCAGTTGCCGAGATCAGACAGATCGCATCCGAAATGGAGAACGAGGCAAAGATCGAATCTCTGATCAAGACCAAGGGCTACGCGCAGTGCGTTGCGGTCATCAGCGGTGAGAACGTCAGTATCGTACTGCAGCACGAGGGCGAGCTGAGCGCGGCAGCGCTGGCACAGATCAATGCCATCGTCTACGAGCAGACCGGTATCTCCCCCGCAGGGATCAGCATTATTACAAGAGAATAAGTGCATACGAAAAAAGAGGTCGGACTAACCGACCTCTTTTATCATATAAGTGCGTAACAGAGAACCGTCCTCTGTTACTTAAAACTCCCGGTACAATTAGGTCAACAGAATTACAACTCATAGATTTTTGCAAGATATTATTTCAATAACACAATTTTCTGTACATATCTTTGAAATAATATTATCATAATCCTTACTACTAATGCCAAATATGATTTCTGTTTTATCAGCATTATTAACAAAGTGATTTACGCAACCTGAAACAGAAGATATGCAATCTTCGTTGTTAAATAATATTTCTCCCCAAATCCCGCAAAACTCTTTCTCTGCCGATAAATTAGCAAACTTTTCGCATACTTGATTAGAATACTCTTTAAATTCTAAATCATTTTCAAAAAGAACAATAATTAATTTCTTCATTGCTTATTCTCCTTTGCGGTATTAATAGACGCAATTAAATAGCGTTTCTTCCTCCACATGCTCATAGCGTTTACTCCTGAAGATGTTTTCTTGTGGCTTTTGCCTCGGTTTCATTTTGAAAGATTTTACGGCTGCGCAAAACAGCCAGCAAACAAACGATTACTGCCGAGTAAACAACAGCAATGACGGATCGCAAAACAGGAATTGTCATATTGACCCAAGGACCCATGCAGAATTGCGTTACGAACGTAATGGGATTGCGGGTCTGATTCATCAAAAACAGCACCAAATAAGAAAACTCCGAAACGAGTGCAATGATACCGTAAAGGGTAAACATGACCTTTCCCTCAGTTTTGATGTAAGCAATCAATTCTTTTTTAGGGTCAAATTTGTTTGTATGCTCGGCATAGGTATTCAAGCGATTGCGCATACGGAATATATACAGAAAGATCGCATATACAATCATTATAATTGCTTTTATTGCAAGATCTTGAATGGCATCATTTTTGATTGAATTCAGGGCGGCTGCAATCACTAAGGCACAGACCACAAAAGCACCGAGTGATGCTATAGTAGATAATACGATACTTTTCAGGCATTTGAACCATAACTGTTTGGTCATAAAAACCTCCGTCTTTTGTTTTTGGATTCCATTATACCCATTATAGCATAATATCTTTCTTTTGTAAACCTTCAATCGACGAAAAGTTAGATTATTATGGTTTCTTATATCAACACCATTCTACGGAGCACACCCTTTGTGTCATCCTGAGCGGAGGAATTTCGCAATGAGTTGCGAAATGACGGAGTCGAAGTTTTGGAGAGGGAGCGGCAAGAATGCCGCGAGCCGATCCAAAACCGACGAGTTTGTGCAAAGCACAGACGAGGAAGGGATCTCCGAACGCTTTATGATACGCTTTTCTGCATAAACAACATATTGTAGGGACAGGCGTCCTCGACTGTCCCTGCAAAATCAATCAAATATGACAATGCGGACAGTCGGGGACGCCTGTCCCTACAAAAACAATCAAATATGACAATGCGGACAGTCGGGGACGCCTGTCCCTACAAAAATAATCAAATATGACAATGCGGACAGTCGGGGACGCCTGTCCCTACAAAATGTAACAAAGGCTAAGCAGCCGTTGAGAAGCCCCATCGGAGATCGCGCTGCGCCACGACACGGGGGACAGTCCCGCAGTATCATGTCCTGCGGACACGACACAGGGGACAGTCCCCGGTATCATGGCTTGCGGTTTTGCGCCACTCCGCTCAGTAATGCATTGTCACTTTCCCCGACATTTTTGCATACAATGGCAGTAAAATTACAGAATTGAGAGGTCTTTGTATGCAAGAAAACAGCAAACAGATCTATTTTGCGTCTGCCAATGCGGCGCGGGGCTTTGTCAGCTACTTTGAGCGGTGCTTTGCGGATGCGCGCGTCTCTAGGCTTTATATGATCAAGGGCGGCCCCGGGACGGGCAAGAGCCGCTTTATCGGTGACGTGGCAACCGAGGCGGCGCGGCTTGGCTGGCATGCGGAATATTACGCCTGCTCCTCCGACCCCGGCTCACTTGACGGCGTGATCCTGACCCATCCGCGCCACGGCTGCATCGCCCTTGCAGACTCCACCGCGCCGCACGTCATGGAGCCGACCTTGCCCGGTGTGCGTGACGTCATCGTCAATCTTGGTGACTTTTGGGATCGGGAAAAGCTTGCCAAGCACGCAGCGCGCATTCGCACGCTGATGGGGTATAAGCAGGCTTGCTTTGATCGCAGCTATGCCTATCTCTCGGCGGCAGGTAAAATGCTGACGGCACGGGACAGCCTGATCGCGCCTTGTGTGGACGGGGATAAGATTTCGCGCCTTGCCGCCAAGATCTCGCGGGTATATCCCAAGGGGCGAGATTTTGACGAGCGCATCGGGCTTTCCGACAGCATTGGCATGAAGGGCAGGGTGCATTTTGACACCTATGAAAG
>JAGBXH010000342.1 GCA_017629395.1 Clostridia bacterium
CGCGTACGACAAGATGTACGAGGATATGCTGGCAATCTATATGCCGCAGCTGACCGAGGGACCGGGCACGCTGTGGGAGAACGCCCTGATCGATACCTCGTCTCGCTGCCACGGCTTTGCCGCCCACGCGGGTGTGCACCTTGTGCGTGACGTGCTGGGACTTGGGATTCCTTCCTTTGACGCACGCGGAGAAGGGGAGCGCACGATCCTGATCGCGCCGCACGTCTGCGGCTTGCGCTGGGCACGCGGCACACATGAAACGCCCGACGGCTTGATCGCGCTGGAATGGAAGTATGACGGCGAGAGCTTTGTGCTCAGCGGCAGCCTGCCCGCAGGATATGCTTACACGCTGACCCTGCCGCGCGAGGTGATGGGGCTTTCCAAGGATCGCGTCAAGATCAATATCATCACAAGAGGATAAAAAATTTCCGTTTCCACGGAACATTTTTGAAAATTTGTCGTCTGTATCAGTGACGGTGTCTTCGGATGCCGTCACTTTCCTTGTTTTATGTGCTTTTTAGTTGACAAACATGCGCACTTGTGATATAATCAATTTACGTATGGCTAACAATCATAATAAAGAAGAAAATCTTGAAACGGATGTGAAATATATGGAAAAAACGCAAAAAAAGCCCGCCTATAAGGGCTTTACGACCAAAGAAAAGATACTGCCCGTGATCATGCTTTCGCTGATCGCGCCCTTTATGGTGTGCTTTTTCGGGCCCTTTGAAATATTCGGTAACAACATCGACCAGTTCAAATTCGCGCTGGGCGACTTTTGGCTTTTGTGCATCGTGATCGCCGCTGCCATTGCAGCCGTCGTGGGCGTAGTGCTCATGCTGTTGCGCGGACGCGCGTTCGACGTGGCGTACGGACTTGTGTTCGGTATCTCCTTTATGTTATTCTTGCAGGGCAACTTTCTTTCCATGGGCATGACCTCGCTGGAGGGGGACGGCGCTGCAGAGGGCGGACTTGGGTTTGGCAAAATCCTTGTCAATACTGCGATCTGGCTGCTTGTCGTTGGCGGCAGTATCGCCGTCATGCTGCTGCTTGATAAATACCGCGATACCGTGCGTTTGATCTCGATCGTGGCACTGGTTGCGGTGCTGGGCTCCTCGCTGATCTCGTTTGCCACGCTTTCGCTGACCACAGACGTGTACGGTGATAAGGCTTTGGTGGAGCTCCGGGAAGGCGAGCAGGTGCTGACGGTGAAGAACCTTGATACTCTGGCAAAGGAGCAAAACGTCATCGTCTTTATCGTGGACCGTTTTGATTACGAATATTTTGAGCTTGCAGAGAAGAGATGTCCCGAGATATTTTCCGAGCTTGAGGGCTTTACCTACTTTGACGACTATATCACGCGCTATCCCAGAACCTTCCCGGGTGCTTTGCACGTCATGACCGGTGTGGAAACGGACTTTACTATGTCCCACGACGAGTATATGACTCACGCATACAAAAACTCCGAGCATCTGACCGATATCAAGGATAAGGGCTTTGACGTCAATATTTATACGGACGATTATTACTGCTACGAGGATGCAGGGGACATGAGCGGCTATGCCGAGAATCTTTCGGGCAAGGTCTCCTACCGCATTTTGCAGAGTGCGTCGCTGTCGATCGATATGATTCGCCTGTCCTTGTACCGCTATCTGCCGTTCTGTGCGCAGGGGCTGGTAGGCAATATCAGCACGCCCACCTTTGACAAGTACGTGCAGTACGATATGACCTACGATATCTTCTCGACCGACATGAAAAAGACCTACGGCGTTTTGACCGAGGACGATTTCACGCTGCGCGAGAGCGATAAGGGCTATTCCTTTATCCACGTTGACGGCTGCCATAAGTCCACGATCTACGATCCCGATTTCAACGAGCTGCCCGAGGGCGATCCCGACGGACTTGCCTGGGATACCGAGAACGTCATGCGTCAAAGCTTCAAGCTCATTTCCCGCTACCTTGCCGAGATGAAGCGGCTTGGCGTTTACGAGAACGCAACCATTATCATCACGGGTGACCATGCAAGCATCGGCTCGGACACCAAAATGCCCAGCTATGCTTACGTGACGAGTTTGTTTGTCAAGCCTGCCGGTAAGAGTGAGGGCGCGCTTGTCAAAAATTATGCACAGCTGGACGTGGATAACGTGCTTGCCACCATCAAGGAGGCTTGCGGTATTGCAACCGATGTGCCTACCGTGTTTGAGGTGCCCGAGGGTGAGCTGCAGGTACGTACGCATATGTTCCAGCGCGCCTACAAGAATGAGGCGGGTAAAACGGTGTATGAGAACATTGAGTACGAAATTCGCGGCAACGGCAAGAATTTTGCCAACTGGGCGATCGTCAGCCGCACCGAGCTTGGCAAGAGTATCTATGACTGATAAGGAGTAATATATGGACGCAATCATGTATTATATTTGTATCCCGCTGGGATACGTGATGAAGTGGTGCTGGCAGTTGGTTGGCAATTACGGTGTTGCCATCATTCTGTTTACCTTAGCAACCAAGCTGGTGCTGCTGCCGCTTTCGATCTGGATTCACAAGAATTCCATTCAGATGGTCAAGATCCAGCCCGAGCTGAATATGCTCAAGGTCAACCACTACGGTGATGCGGATACCATTGCGGACAAGCAGGCGGAGCTTTACAAAAAGCACAATTATCGCCCCTTGCTCTCGCTGATCCCGCTTGCAGCGCAGATCGTGCTGCTCTTGGGCGTGGTGCAGATCATCTATCACCCGCTTGATTACCTGTTTGCCATGGATTCCGACGTCATTGCCGCCATGGCATCCAACTTTGGACTCAATACCGAGGACTCCTCTTATCAGCTGCAGCTTATCGAGCTGATCAAGCAGAATGTCGCTTATGCGCTTCCCGGTGTGGATCTTAGCGCAGTGCGCGCGTTCGAGGGCTCGTTCCTTGGCTTTAACCTTTCCGTCATTCCTACCGAGGCGTGGGGGATTTACATTCTCATGCCCATCATTGCAGGCGTGTCCGCTTGGCTGATGTGTTTTACGCAGAACCTTTCCAACGTGCTGCAGCATGAGCAGGGCAAGCTTTCCCAGTACGGTATGACTATCCTGTCGGTGGGCATCTCGCTGTATCTCGGTCTTGGCGTGCCTGCGGGCATTGCTTGGTACTGGGTAGCCAGCAACGTGTTCTCAATCTTACAGATGTACGCGCTCAACGCACTCATCAACCCCAAAAAGTACGTGGATTACGATGCCTTGGAAAAAAGCCGCGCAGCGCTTGCCGAGGTGGAAGCGTTGGAGGATAAGAAAAAGGATCCCAACTATAAGATCAACCGTGCAAGAGAAAAGAAGGACTACAAGCGTTTCTTCAAGATCGTCAATAAGCACCTGGTCATCTACTCCGAAAAGAGCGGATTTTACAAGTA
Organism: Clostridia bacterium; assembly: GCA_017629395.1. Taxonomy (GTDB): domain Bacteria; phylum Bacillota; class Clostridia; order Oscillospirales; family CAG-272; genus SVQP01. The sequence continues at coordinate 3,393 of JAGBXH010000342.1, forward strand.
TTTTGAGGCTGTGATCGAGCAGCTGCTTGCCAAATCCAATATCACCATTCACTACGTGACCAACGACCCCGACGATGCGATCTTTGCGCTTGCCGAAAAGCAGCCTCGCATCAAGCCTTACTATATCGGTCTGAAAAAGATGATCCCCTTGATGATGCGCTGCGAGGCGGACATCATGGTCATGACCACGCCCGATCTTGACAAGTATTATATCAAGCGTTCGATCATGAAAAAGGACATGGAGTACGTGTACGTGCCTCACGACATGATGAGCGTGCATATGGGCTTCCGTGAGGGTGCGCTGGATGCGTTTGATACCATTTTCTGCGTCGGTCCTCACACGGCAGCCGAAATCAGAGCCACCGAGCAGGTGTACGGACTTCCCGAAAAGAAGCTGGTGGAGTTTGGCTATCCCTTGGCTGACAAGCTGATCGAGGCAGGAGAGCAGGAAAGAGCAACGCACGTCCGTCGCGATCGCAAGGAAATTCTGATCGCGCCCTCCTGGCAGGAGGATAACCTCCTTGACTCTGTCATTGACGGACTGATCGAAGCACTTTACTGTGACGACTATCACGTGACCGTGCGTCCGCACCCCGAATACGTCAAGCGTTACGGAGCGCGCATGCAGGCAATCGTGGACAAATATGCGCACCTTGTCGGCGATGGATTGACCTTTGAGCTGGACTTTACGGTCAACCGCTCGGTCTACTCTGCAGATCTGCTGATTACCGACTGGTCGGGCATTGCGCTGGAATACTGCTTTGCAACCCGCCGTCCCGCTATCTTTGTCAATACCAAGATCAAGTGCCTCAATCCCAACTGGGAAAAGATTGGCTTGACGCCCGTGGAGATCACGCTGCGTGACGTTGTCGGTGTTTCGATTGATAAGGACCGCGTAGGGGAGTGCCGCGCGGTTGCAGACGAGCTGTTTGCAAAAGCCGACGAGTATGAGCAAAAGATTTCCGAGGTGCTCGCGCAGCACATTTACAATCAGGGCAGAGCAGGCGAGGTTGGTGCAAACTACCTTCTGAACTCTTTGGTCGAAAAACGCAAAAAGTCTTGACATTATGCTCATTATGTGATACAATAGCCGAAGAGAGCCGAACTCATACGCCCTGCGGCGAGTATTTTTCGCGTCTTTCGCCAAATCTCGTCTTGCAAGATGCGTATCTTGCTTCGCCTCGCTTTGACAAAATCCATCAAAAAATACA
>JAGBXH010000343.1 GCA_017629395.1 Clostridia bacterium
AATGTGCGTGGGAGTCGAAGAGTTTCATGTCATCGGATTCCTTTCAACATGGGTTGTCACAGATAAAAAGTTTTTGCCCGCCTTTTTCAAAAGGCGGCAGGTTCCAAGGGAAGCGCCCTCGACCTGCAAACTTTTGAAAAAGTTTGATCAAAACTTTTGGTGAGTTGGGGTAACCGGGTGATGTTTTCGGGGCTGACGCGTGTGCGGCAGCCCCGTTACGTTTTTTATCTGATGCGTTCACCAAGGGGCGTATCTTCGGAGAGGAATACGACGCGGACAGTCTCCTCGCCGCTTGCAAGGATCATGCCGTTGGACTCAATGCCGCACAGCGTTGCGGGCTTGAGGTTTGCAACCAGAATGATCTTCTTGCCGATCAGCGCGTCGGGCTCGTACCACTTGGCGATACCCGAAACGACCTGTCTTTGCTCGTAACCGAGATCCACGGTCAGCTTAAGAAGCTTCTTTGCCTTGGGCACTCTCTCACAAGTCAGGATCTGTGCAGAGCGCAGCTCCACGTTCATAAACGCGTCAATCCCGATCAGCGCACAGCCCTCGGGCTTTTCTACCGCAGGTGCGGGCGCGTTCTTGGCAGCCTCTGCCTCCTGCTCCTTTGCGATCTCCTCCAGCTTCTTTGCCTCGTCCACTCTTGCAAACAGCACCTTGGAGTCGGCAACCTCGCTGCCTGCCACGATACCGCAGAACTTGTCTGCCGCACCGATGGTTTCAAAGCCGCGTGCCTGCGCGTTGAGCATGGAAAGCACCTCCTCTGCCGTTGCGGGCAGCAGGGGCAGCAGCATGACGGCACCCCAACGGATCGCCTCAAGCAGGTTGTACATAACAGTACCAAGTCTTTCCTTGTTCGCCTCGTCCTTTGCCAGCGTCCAGGGAGTGGTTTCATCAATATACTTATTTGCTCTGCCGAACAGCTCAAAAACGGCAGCGGTTGCATCCGCAATGTGATAGCTGTCCATGCAGGAGATATACTTGTCGTAGCATTCCACGCAGGTGCTGATCAGATCCTTGTCGGTATCGTTGTATTCCGCGGGTGCCGCAACCTGCTTTGCAAAATACTTCTTTTGCATATCAAGAGTTCTCTTGACAAGGTTACCGAGGTTGTTGACAAGATCGGTGTTGAAACGCTTGATGACGTTATCATAAGTGATCGTGCCGTCCGCATTGAAGGGCATCTCGGCAAGCGCGTAGTGGCGTACGCCGTCCACGCCGAAGTGCTCTGCCAGCTTGTCTGCATAGATAACGTTGCCGCGCGACTTGGACATCTTTTCAATGCCTGCGATAAACCAAGGATGCGCAAACACCTGCTTAGGCAGGGGCAGATCCAGAGCCATCAGGAAGATAGGCCAGTAAATGGTATGGAAACGCAGAATGTCCTTACCGATCATGTGCACGTCGCAGGGCCACAGCTTGCGGAACTGCTCGCTCTGCTCCTCAAAGGACTTGTCGGGATCATAGCCGATGGCGGTAATATAGTTGGTCAGCGCGTCCAGCCACACGTAGATGACGTGCTTGGGGTCAAAGGTGGGAACGCCCCAGCTAAAGGAAGTACGGGAAACGCAAAGATCCTGCAAGCCGCCCTCGACCTTGAGGAAGTTGTTGACCATTTCCTTCTTTCTGGACTCAGGCCAGATAAACTCGGGGTTATCCTCAATGTGCTTGATGAGTCTGTCGGCATACTTGCTCATCTTGAAGAAGTAAGCCTCCTCGGTCGCCTTGACCAGCTCTCTGCCGCACTCGGGGCACTTGCCGTCAGTCACCTGAGAATCGGTAAAGAAGGACTCATCGGGCGTGCAGTACCAGCCCTCGTAGTAGCCCTTGTAAATATCGCCCTGCTCGTAAAAACGCTTGAAGATCTTGGTCACGGCAGCTACGTGATAGTCATCCGTGGTGCGGATGAAGTGGTTATAGCTTGCACCCATATTATCAAAGATCGCCTTGATCTCACCTGCAACACCGTCTACGTACTTCTGAGGCGTAACGCCAGCCTCCTTGGCACAGTTTTCGATTTTCTGACCGTGCTCGTCGGTGCCCGTGCAGAAGAAAACGTCATAGCCACGCTCGCGCTTATAGCGTGCTACGGCGTCGGTCATGATGATCTCATAGGTGTTACCGAAGTGCGGCTTCTTGGAAGCATACGCAATTGCGGTTGTGATATAAAACTTGGGTTTTTGTTGATTCATATCGGTATCCTCTTGTTAATTTATGGTTTATTTATAAATTGATTGTTTTATTTTCTGTCGGTTTTTTAAGAAATCCAACGCTTAAAGCTGCATTTTTTTGCCGCCGCACCATACGTCGGTGACGTTGAGACCGGTGTCCAAAAGCAGCATATCCGCGCGCTTCCCGCACTCCAGAGAGCCGATTTCCGCGTCCAGCCCCATCGCCTTGGCAGGCGCAGCAGTTGCAGAATACAGAGCCTGTTCAAACGGAATATTGGCAAATGCGGCAAGATTTTTCACACCGTCCAGCAGGTGCAAGGTGCTGCCCGCAATCGCGCCGTCGTGCGTCATGGCGCGTCCGTTCTTGACAGTTACGGGCATGCCCGCAATGCTGTATTCTCCGTCGGCACAATCGGTCGCCTCCATGGAGTCGGTGATCAGCACCAGATACTGCTTTTTGTTTCTGTACGCCAGCGCGACCATCTCGGGAGAGACGTGCACGCCATCCACGATCAACTCGGCAAAGACGTCCGAATCAAAGGCAGCGCACACCGCACCGCCGTCACGGTGATGCAGGGGCGGCATGGCGTTAAAGAGATGCGTGAAGTTATTGATACCGCGCGCGATCGCCTGCTTTGCCTGCGCGTAGGTCGCCGTGGTATGTGCAAGTCCGAGCGTCGCGCCCAAAGAGAGCGCGCGTGCGGCAAACGTACCGTCCTCGTCCAGCTCAAAGGCGGCACTGACGTGTACAGCCCCCTGGGCTTCTCCGATCAGCACGTCAAGCTCCTTTGCCTCAAGAGAGGCAAGCAGCGCAGGTGCGTGCGCACCGCGCTTGGCAGCATTGAGATATCTGCCCTCCAAGTGCACACCGCAAAACGCGCCGAGGTCCTCTCCCGTGTGCATCATCTCGGTGATGCGCTTCACAGCTGCAACCATTTCATCAAGTGGCGCAGACGCCAGCGTGGGCATGATGCTCGTCACACCGCCGCGCAGGTAAGCGCGTGCCATTTCGGTCATCTTTTCCTTTGACGCGGAAATAAAATCGCCGCCCGCAATGCCGTGTGTATGCGTATCCACAAGTCCGGGCACAAGAAAGCTGCCACAGCCGTCCACGACCTCGGCGTCGGGAATTTCGGGCAGCGCGTCGCCTTCAAGGTACACGCCCTTGATCAGGTCTCCGCAGGCATACAACGCCCCGGGCACAAAGCGCATACTGTCGCTGTGATATACATTCACGTTTTTGATCAAAAGACTCACAGCAAATACCTCCTTGCATAATACTCCATGTTCATTATAGCAGAACTTTCCCCTTTTTACAAGAGGCTTTGCACATTTTTCCCCGAAAAGTTATTTTTGTTCAAATCGCCAACCGCACCCACACCGCAGCTCCGACATGATTCCTCTTTGGGCGGTTTGACCAACGACTTTCACACAAAGACAGACATTCACGAAATTCCGATTGTTATTTTTTTGTCATTTCGTTGTTAAATTTTTAACCCTGCCTTTCGTTTTTATATAATTAAATGTAGATATTTTTTGTTTTTTTACGGAAAATTTTGACAAAATTTTATCAGTTGTCATTTTGACTAAAAATGCGTTTGTAATTTTATGAATATTTCGGTTACAAAAGTTTTTGCATACGTATTGCAATTTTGCGCTATCTTTGATATAATATATCGTGAATAAGATTTAATCCGAGGAGGAAATTCTATGAAGATTCTGGTCGTTAATGCCGGAAGCTCGTCGCTGAAATATCAGCTCTTTGATATGGACGAGAATCTGGTACTCGCCAAAGGTCTTTGCGAAAAGATCGGTCTGACCGGCGCGATCACGCACAAGCGTCCCGGCAAGCCCACTTATGAGGCGGACTACGCTATGCCCACTCATAACGAAGCGATTGCGCTGGTTCTGCAGCTGCTGACCGACGCTGAATGGGGCGTTATCGCAGACGTCAGCGAGATCACCGCAGTAGGCCACCGCTTTGCACACGGCGGCAAAATCAAGCAGTCCTGCATCCTGGGCGATGAGGAGATGAACTACATTGAGTCCATCATCCCGATCAACCCCCTGCACGGACCTCCCGCCATCAAGGGTGTGAACGCATGTAAGGCTCTGATGCCCGGTGTTCCCATGGTAGGCGTATTCGACACGTCCTTCTACAGCACCGTTGAGGAAAAGGCGTATATCTACGCGCTGCCCTACGAGTGGTATGAGAAGTACGGCGTTCGTCGCTACGGCTTCCACGGCACCTCTCACAGATACGTTGCGGCTGAGGCTGCAAAGTTCGTGGGCAAGTCCATCGAAGAGCTCAAGATCGTTACCTGCCACATCGGCTCCGGCTCCTCCATCTCCGCCGTCAAGTACGGTAAGGCAGTGGATACCTCCATGGGCTTCACTCCTCAGGAAGGTCTGCCTATGGGCACGCGTTGCGGCACCATTGACCCCTCGATCATTGAATATATCTGCTCCAACTCCGGTATGAGCGTTAAGGAAGTCAACGACGCGCTCAACAAGAAGTCCGGTCTGTTGGGTGTCTCCGGCGTTTCCAACGACGCTCGTTACGTCTGGGATGCTGCAGAAGAAGGCAACCACCGCGCTCGCCTCGCGCTTGACGTGCTGGCACACAGCGCAAAAAAGATCATCGGCTCTTACGCAGCAGTCATGAACGGCGTTGACGTCATCGTCTTCACCGCAGGCATGGGCGAGAACGATTCCCGCATCAGAGAGTGCATCGCAACCGACATGGAGTACCTTGGCGTTGAATTCGATATCGACGCAAACAAGAACTTCACCCGCGGCGTTCCCTGCGAGATCTCCAAGGCAGGCTCGAGAACCAAGGTGCTGGTCATTCCCACCGACGAGGAATATATGATCGCAAAGGACACCGAGGCACTTGTTAAATAATTCCGCTTTCCGGGCGGCGTTCGCGTGCCGCCACACTACATAGAAAAATTTTTATTGAAAGGATACACAAAATTATGGCACAATCTCCCTTCGAAATCAAAAAAGAAATCTGCGACATCGGTAAGAGAATTTACGATCACGGTTTCGTAGCAGCAAACGACGGTAACATCTCCGTCAAGGTAGGCCCCAACGAGTTCTACTGCACTCCCACCGGCGTATCCAAGGGCTACATGACCCCCGATATGATCATCCGTATCGATGGCGACGGCAACAAGATCGACGGCAGACTGAACCCCTCCTCCGAGATCAAGATGCACATGAGAGTCTACAAGGAAAGACCCGACGTTAACGCAGTTGTTCACGCTCACCCCCCTGTAGCTACCGCTTTCACCGTTGCAGGCGTAGAGCTTGACCAGTACATCCTGCCCGAGGCTATTCTGACCATCGGTAACGTTCCTACCTGTGACTACGGTATGCCCTCCACCATGGAGATTCCGGACTCCCTGATGCCCTACATCCAGAAGCACGACGCATTCCTGCTCAAGAACCACGGTGCTCTGACCGTTGGTAACACTCTCCTGCGCGCTTGCTTCACCATGGAAGAGGTTGAGTTCAACGCAAAGATCAACCTGTACGCACGCCAGATCGGTGCAGGCGCAAACAGCCGCATCGACGAGATCTCCTGCGAAGAGCTCGAGAGACTTATGGAGCTGCGTAAGAAGATGGGTCTGCCCGGCAAGCACCCCGGCTGCCAGAAGTGCAAGAACCTCGGCACCTCTAACTGCCGCTGCAAGGACAACGTAAAGGGCGCTGCTGATTGCGCTGACGCTGCTCTGGTTGCAGAGATCACCAAGAAGGTTCTCGCTTCTCTGGGTAAGTAATTCTTCCCAGGCAGAAGAATTTACCGAAAGGAGAGTAAGAACGGTGGCAATTAACTGGACTGAAGCGCAAATCGCCGAGGTAGTATCCAAGGTGCTTGCACAGGTGCAGTCCCCCGCTCAAAGCTCCGATAAGGAATGGGACAGCACCCAGTATCACGGCAGAAAGCTTCTCGGTGTCTATGAAACCATGGAAGAAGCGATCGCCGCTGCTGAAGCAGGCTACAAGGCAGTACGTGCCATGAGCGTTGCGCAAAGAGAAAAGCTGATCACAACCATTCGCGAGTACACTCGCGCTGAAGCTCCCGCCATGGCGGCTCTCGGCGTTGCCGAGACCAAGATGGGCCGCGTGGAGCATAAGGTGGCAAAGCACATGCTGGTTGCGGACAAGACCCCCGGTACCGAGGATATCGTTGCCGAGGCAAAGACCGGTGACCACGGCTTGACGCTCACCGAGCGTGCACCTTTTGGTGTTGTGGGCGCAATCACCCCCTCCACCAACCCCTCCGAAACCGTCATTTGTAACTCGATGGGTATGATCGCCGCAGGTAACGGCGTCGTATTCAACCCCCACCCCGGTGCCATTGCAACCTCCAACTACGCAGTTGACCTTGTCAACCGCGCAGTACACGCTGCAGGCGGCCCCGAGATCCTGGTCGCATCCGTCAAGAAGCCCACGCTCGATACCGCGAACGTGATGTACAAGCACCCCTCGATCCGTCTGCTGGTCTGCACCGGCGGCCCCGGCGTCGTCAAGGCTGTGCTGTCCTCGGGCAAGAAGGCGATCGGCGCAGGTGCGGGTAACCCTCCCGTTATCGTTGACGATACCGCCGACATCGAAAAGGCAGCCAAGGATATCATCGACGGCTGCACCTTTGATAACAATCTCCCCTGCATTGCCGAGAAGGAGGTTTTCGTCTTCGACAACGTCGCAGACAGACTCATCGCCGGCATGCTCAAGAACGGATGCTACAAGCTGACCCGTGCACAGGCAGATGCGCTTGTCAAGGTCGTGCTTGACGAAAAGACCAACCCCAAGACCGGTAAGACCACTCTTTCGGTCAACCGTGATTGCGTAGGTCGTGACGCTCGCGTTATTCTCGAAAAGATCGGCGTAAAGGTCGGTCCCGAGATCCGCTGCGCCATTGCCGAGGTTGAATTCGAGCACCCCTTCGTGCAGGAAGAGCTCATGATGCCTATCCTGGGTATCGTTCGCGTCAAGGATATCGATCAGGCAATCGATCTGGCGGTCAAGGCTGAGCATGGTAACCGTCACACGGCTCACATGCACTCCAAGAACATCGACAACCTTTCCAGATTTGCAACGGCTGTCGAGACCACCATTTTTGTCAAAAACGCACCCTCTTATGCGGGTATCGGATTTGGCGGCGAGGGTCATGCAACCTTCACCATTGCAGGTCCGACAGGCGAAGGTATCACCTCTGCGAAGAGCTTTACCAGACTGCGCCGCTGCGTAATGGCAGATCACTTCAGAATTATCTGATTCAAAGTATAACGACTATTTCGACGCAAATATACGAAAGGAAAGAAACAACATGGACTATTCTGCTTCTCAAATTGAAAGCATCGTCCGTCAGGTCCTTGAGGGCATGAACAACGGTGGTCAGAAGCATGAGTGCAAGTGTGGTGGCAACTGCAAGTGCGGCGGCCACGGTCACAGCCACGGCGGCGCACTCCCCAAGACCGCTCACGTAGCTCTTCTGACAGGCGAAAAGAAAATTGAAGTTAAGGAATTCCCCATCCCCGAGCTGGGCGATAACGACATCCTCGTAAAGGTAGAGGGTGCGGGTGTTTGCGGAACCGACGTTCACGAGTGGAAGTCCGACCCCTTCGGTCTGATCCCCGTAACGCTTGGTCACGAGGGCACCGGCGAGGTCGTTGCAGTCGGTAAGAACGTCAAGTTCGACACCGCAGGCAAGCCCATCGGCGTTGGCGACAAGATCGTCACCTCGGTAATCAGCTGCGGCGAGTGCTATGCATGCCGCATGGTTCCCGGCAGAACCAACCTCTGCGACAAGCAGGGCGTATTCGGTCTGATCGGTGACAAGCCCGACGACCACCTCAACGGCTGGTTCGCTGATTACATGGTAATCAAGGGCGGTAAGGGCGTGACCTACTTCCAGGTCAACGACCTCAACCTCAACCAGAGAATGCTGCTTGAGCTTGCATGCGTTTGCGTACACGCTCTGGAAAGATCTCAGGCAACCGGTCTGATCAAGTTCGGTTCCAAGGTTCTTCTGCAGGGTTGCGGCCCTGTAGGCTTGATGATGATCTCCGTTCTGCGCGCAGCAGGCGTTAACCACATCATCGCAGTAGACGGTAACGAGGACCGTCTGAAGTTCGCTCAGAAGCTGGGCGCAAAGACCACCATCTGCTTCCGCAGACCCGATGAGGACACTCTGGAAAAGAGAGTTGCGAAGGTCAAGGCAGTTGCAAACGACGTCGGCGTTGACTTTGCATTCCAGTGCACCGGTGCTCCCGTAGCGGCTGCTGATATCTTCAGCTACATCCGTCGCGGCGGCGGCATGTGCGAGATGGGCTTCTTCGTCAATAACGGCGAGTACTCCATCAACCCCCACCTTGCTATGTGTAACAAGGAGATCAACATCGTTGGCTCTTGGGACTACAGCGCAGAGGATTACCCCACTACCATGGCGTTCCTGCGTCAGTGCAAGGAAATGAACATTCCGATCGAAGATCTGATCACGCACTCCTTCCCGCTCGATAAGATGAACGAGGCTATGGAGACCAACGTGGCTCAGAAGGGCATCAAGATCTGCTATATTGCAGACTGATAAGGAGTTGACGACATGGCAGCTCTCGGAATGATCGAGGTTTACGGCTTTGCGACATCCATCGTGGTTGCTGATATCGTGGCAAAGACCGCCAACGTAAAGGTCGTTGCCATCGACCGTAACAAGCCCGCCAACGCAGACAAATGCGAGGTGCCGCTGGTTATGGTAGTCAAGTTTATGGGTGATCCCTCCGCCGTCGTTGCCGCACACGATCGTGGCGTAGACGAGGCGAAGCAGAGAGGCTTGTACATCACCTCCAAGATCATCGCAGGACTTGATCCGCAGGTTGAGTGGTTCGCTCACCTGACCGCAACGGGTCGCGACAAGCTCCGTAACGTAAAGCCTGCAAAGGCAGAAGAGGCTCCGGCTGTTGAGGAAAAGCCGGCTGCTCCCAAAAAAGCTTCCTCTAAAAAAACAAGTAAATAATTAAAAAGGAGATAACTAATATGAAACTCGCACTTGGTATGGTTGAGACCAGAGGTCTCGTAGCTGCTATCGAAGCAGCTGATGCAATGGTTAAGGCTGCTAACGTTAC
>JAGBXH010000344.1 GCA_017629395.1 Clostridia bacterium
GACCCGCGAAGGAGGCAGCGTTTGTCTGTTCCCCTGCGGCGCCCCTGCATACGGATATGCCCCCAACCCCATCAGCAAACAAACCGTGCCGTTGATTCGTGCGCTGAACGTGCCCGTCATCCTGTACACGTTGCACGGCGGTGCGGGTGCTCTTCCCCGCTGGAGTGACGGCAGGCGACAGGGACCCTTTATAGGAAGACTTGAACGCACGCTGATGCCCGATGAATATGCCGAGATGAGCGATGCCGAATTGTTTGCGCTGATCAACCGCACACTGTCCGTCAACGACAAATCCTTGGCATTGACCTATCACAGCAATCACCGTGCAGAGCGGTTGGAAAGAGTACTGTACGTTTGCCCGCGCTGCCGCGAGCATTCGGTCATTTATTCCTCCGGCACGCACGTCAGCTGCCGCGGCTGCGGCATGACTGCCAATTATACCGAAGCAGGTAATTTCGTATTTCTCAACTGCGAAACACCGATTTCCACGGTTGACGCGTGGATGGATTACCAGGTTTCCTGGTTAAAAAACCACGTGGAGAGCTTTACAGGCGAGATTTATACCGATGACGGCATTACCGTGCTGTCCGTTGGCAAAAAGCCTGCCGACGAGCCGCTGTTTGGTAAGTTGATCATGACACGGGACAAGCTTCTGATGAAATTTGAAGACGGCGAGCGCGGCATGCGCACAGTCGGCTTTGCGCTGGACTCAACCGATACGCTCACGCCCTGCGACAAAAACAAGCTTACGCTGACAAACGCGCAAGGCACGTGGGAAATTTCCGGTGCGGGCGGCTTCTGCGCTTATAAATACGCACAGCTGTTTCGGGCGCTGCGCGGTCAGTTTGGAAAATAACACTTTTCAACAAAATAGCGTTTCTATAATAAGACAAAATAGGGCTGAGTCAGATTTGACTCAGCCCTTTGAATTGTGATATTGCTTCAGATCACTCCGTCAGAAATGCGGGAAGCTTCGGCATATCAACGCCGTATTGTTCAAGAAACGCCTCAATCTTTTCCTGCACCTCCGGAGATACGATCCTGCCCTCGCTGCGATGCACCGAGAACAGTCCTCCCGTTACGGAAGACAACAGGCATATCAATATGATTGCAAAGCTGATCAACTTGATCTTCATGACAATCTGCCTCCAACAATGAATAGCTCAATACTGCTTTTTCTTGACCGCTGCTTTCACGGTTGCAAACGCTTCTTTCTCGCCCTTTTCGGCAAGCGTGCGCAGCCAGCTTTCCAAGAGTGCTGCCGTTTCGGGATGCATGCGGGAGCGTGCCTGTCCGCGCATAAAGTATTGCAACGCACTCTCATCGGTATATTTTTCCTTTTGGTAAGTTTTGCAGGCAGCCATTCTGTCGCAAAACATTTCCGCTACGTAACGCACGGGCATTTTAACAGCCGCATATGCACGTGCTGCGGGTACGTAATCAAACCAATATTCATAATGGTGCTTGTTGCGCCCCTGATGGTGCAGCCACATATCCGAATACCCCTCGGACTCACGCTGCGCCTCGCCCGGGCTGCGCGTACCCTGATAGTATTTCGCACCGGGCACAAACTCTGCAAGCGAATACTTGGAAAGATCATGCCCCAACCCCTGCCATCCAATGC
>JAGBXH010000045.1 GCA_017629395.1 Clostridia bacterium
GCGTAATATCTCCATAGCAAAAGCAGAAGCCCACTAAAGACTTCTGCTTCACATATTTTCACCGTTAATTTGTCAGCCCCATGCTCGGTCTTTTATAATTTTTATTGCATCAATCTCATGGCGTTATTCCAAAAAATATCCTCTTTGTACTGATCGGAGATGGGCGCCTGCTTGACAAAATTCTGTTCGCGCTGCTGACCCGACCAGGGGCAATCGCTGCCGTACAGGATCAGCGCGGGGTCGTGCTTATCAAGGATCTTGTGGAGCATGGGGTGGCGATAAGGATAAGATCCGGAATGCGAGGTGTCAAGGTATACCTGCTTGCCGCAAAGCAGGTCAAGCACGTCCTGCTCGCAGCCGATGCCGCCCATGTGTGCCGCGATTAAAACGAGATCGGGGAAGTTGTCCATCACGGTTTTGATCTGCTCGGGTCTGCAATGCATATGGTCCGGGGAGTTGGGATCATAGCCCGCGTGCGTGATCAAAAACATGCCGTGTGCCACGCAAAGCTCAAAGATAGGGTGCAGGATGGGATCGTCAAATTCCACACGGATATAGTCGGGGTGCAGTTTGATACCCTTGATGCCCGTGCTTTGGAGCATTTGCATTTGCCCCTCAAGATCCTCACCCAGCGGATGCAAGGATCCCAGCGCGTAAAGCTCGTCATGCTCGCGTGCGAGCGTGCAGGCAAAGGCGTTGACCTTGGGCATCTGGTGTGCGTTGGTGGCTACGTTGCAAATAAGGCTTTTATCCACGCCGTGCGCGTGCATTTGGTCGATGACGCCGCGCGCTGTGCCGTCGGTCGTGGGGGAAAGACCGCACTTTTTGGAGATCTCGGCGAGGTGGGCAATGGCGTGGGGTGCGAGTGCGTCGGGAAAGCAATGGGTATGAAAATCGAAAATCATGGGGAAGCTCCTTGGGATTTGTCAAAGGGTTGTATCAATTATAGCATACACGCGGGCTTTTTGCAAGAATTTCTGCAAATAAAGCGCACAAAGGAAAGGAAGGGTGCGCAGCGTGGCTGTGCTTGTCGCTTTGTGACGAACGAATTTTGCGCCAAAGCCCTTTGTAATGTGAGATTTTTCGCAAATAGCTCTGTACAAATCGGACAAGTTATGCTATAATAAATAGTGTATGTAAACTATGAGAGTATTATTCGGATCACTGTCGGAAAATATCGCGGAAAGTAAGGAAAGGAATTATTTATGGAATACGGAAAGAAAAATCAAAAGGGCGCAAAGGGCGCACCGAGCAATAACGGAAATAAATATCAGGCAAAGTCCAAGCAGCATCCTGCGTCCGATCGCATGGATAAATACCGCGCTCCCAAGCCCGTAAAGCGCGAGGAGCCGCTGATCGATGAGGAGATGGAGGATACGGGTCTGGTCATCGGCAGAAACGCGGTGCGTGAGCTGCTTAAATCCGACAGAGAGATCGATAAGATCTTGGTCAGACGCGGAGATCGCGAGGGATCGATCGTGGTGCTGGTCGCCATGGCGATTGAGCGCGGCATTCCCGTGGTTGAGGTGGACAAGGATAAGCTGGATCATATGTCCGGCTTTGCGCCTCACCAGGGCATTGTTGCTATGGCTGCACAAAAGGAGTATTGCACCCCCGAGGATATCCTTGAGATCGCACGTCAGCGCGGCGAGGTACCGCTGATCGTGATTGCCGACGGCATTACCGACCCTTATAATCTGGGTGCACTGATCCGTTGTGCAGAGGGCTGCGGTGCGCATGGACTGATCATTCCCAAGCGTCGTGCGGTGGGTCTTACGCCTCTGGTATCCAAGTCGTCTGCGGGTGCGGTGGAGCACCTTGCTATTGCCAAGGTTGCCAACATCGGTGCAACCGTACGTGCGCTCAAAAAGGAGGGCGTTTGGGTATTTGCCGCTGAGGCAGGCGGTAAGCCCTATTATGAAACCGATTTCCGCGGTCCCTGCGCGCTGGTATTCGGCAGCGAGGGCAACGGTGTATCCGATCTGGTGACCAAGGAGGCAGACGTTATTACCTCTATTCCCATGTATGGAAAGGTCAATTCCTTTAACGTATCTACCGCTGCATCGGTCATTCTTGCCGAGGCGGCAAAGCAGCACAGACAGCTTTGATATGTCGGTAAAATTTGACGAAAGGGGGCGGTAGCTTGGCAAAAAAGAAGCAGGAGTATTCCGGTGAGAGCGTGGACGAGATGGTAGAGCGACTTAAACGCTCGTATGAAAGCGCGGAGCGTGACGACGGCGATGATGCCGATCCCGAGGCAGACGACGAAGCGTTTGCAAAAATGCTGGTCGAAATGTTTGGCAACGGGGAAAAGAGCAAGCCCGCCGCCAAACCCAAAAGCACGGATCTGTACAGTGCCGAGGATTTTATGCCCGACGACCAAGAGGACGACGTAGGGGCGACTTACGAATCGCCCGAGGACGAGTCCATCGATGCGCAAGAGATCAAAGAACAGATCATGGCGCAGGCGCAAGCACAGATCATGGAGCAATTCAGACAGGAAGCCTCCGTAGGGGCGACTTACGAATTGCCCGAGGACGAGGAAGAGGATGACGTAGAGGCGACTTACGAATCGCCCGATGACGAGGAAGAGGACGATGTAGGGGCGACTTTCGAATCGCTCGAGGACGAGGAAGAGGACAACGTAGGGGCGACTTACGAATCGCCCGAGGACGAGGAAGAGGACGACGTAGAGGCGACTTACGAATCACCCGAGGATGAGCTGCCTTGGTTTGATGATGACGAAATGCCCGAGGACGAAATCATCGAAGGGGACGAAATCATCGAGAACGACGAGGGTATAGAAGACGAAGAACTCCTTGAAATCGACGAGGAAGATGCTGCCGAGATTGCAGAATATGAGGCTTTGGTTGCACAGGATGAGCTGGAGCAATTTCTTGAAGAGGATGATGAGGACGATGCGCTCTTTGAAGAAGGCTTCATAGAAGACGAGCTCATCGAAGAGGACGAGCTCATCGAAGAGGACGAGTTCATCGAAGAAGACGAGCTTATCGAAGAAGACGAGCTCATCGAAGAGGATGAGCTTATCGAAGAAGACGAGCTTATCGAAGAGGACGAATACATAGAGCCTGCAGCTGCGGAAGCAGAACCCGAGCAAGAGGAAAACTACGTGGATTTACTGCTGGATTCCTTGGCTGAGTGGAAGCAATCCGTAGCCGCCGTAAAGGCACAGATGCGTGCGGAATATTCTGCAGACATTCCTGCGGCTCCCGTGGAGATCGCGGAGGATGATCCCGTACAAGCATATGAGGACGATTCTGATGCATCCGCAGACCAACCGCCTGAGCTCGATCCTACACCTGTAGCAGATGCTCCCGCATATCCCGAAAACGATCCCCAGCAGGGGCGTGCGGCAAAGGTGGGGCAAAGCGTATCCGCAGATGACGTTTTCGGCGTTCGCCTGGAAGAAAAGGATATTCACATGATGGCGTCGCTGGGGTATGAGCAAGAGGTCAAGGGTAAGGTTGGCAGTGAGCGTGTGCGTAAGGCTTCCTTGGCACATAAGCGCAGCTTTATGGGTCAGGGGACGGATAACCCGCTGTGCTTTGCTTGGCGCGGTAAGGAGTATATGGATGCCGCGGATGAAGCCGACATCAGAAATGCCTACGGGCGCGAAAAGCCCTGGGTGATCGTGCGCCTTGTGACGTGCGTATTGACGTTGTTTACGCTGATCGCGTTGGACAACGCGTACTTGGTCGGATTTTTACAGGGCACGGTTCCTGCCCTGGTCACCACACCGGTCTATCCGCTGATTGCCGCATTTGCGGTATTGGTGGCTGCAGCGGTCTCGTGGAGAAGATTGTGGGAAGGACTGCGCAGCATATTCACACGCACGCACAGCTTATATTCCGTTCCCGCGCTGCTTATGGCGGCAACGCTGCTTTACGACGTGGTGCTCGCCTTCCTGACCGATCAGACCTACGTGATGTTTAACAGCATTCCCATGCTCGCGCTGACGCTTTGCGCGATTGCGGACGTGCTGGAGTTGTATCATCAGGAACGCAATTTCCGAGTTGTACGTACGGGTAAGCCGCGCTACGGCATTGAAAGAGTGACGGATACAGCAGTGCAATCCCGTTTGCCCTCCAAGGGCGGTGAGCAGGTGCCCTTGGCGCGCCGAGGTGCATATCGCGTGCGCGGACTTGGCTTTGTGGGCGGTTATTTCCGCCGCACGGGAGCGGAGAGTGAGCGCGGTGCTGCATTGACCGTTGTCTACAGTGCCATTCTCGTTTGTGCCATTGCGTGTGCTTCTGCAAGCTACGTTGCCACGGGGCAGGGAGTCAGCGCGCTGGTTGCGTTTATGGTATGCGTCAATGCTGCTATGCCGCTGTCCATGCTGCTCTTTAGCGCCGTGCCCGCATTTGTAGCAGGCAAGACGCTTTTACGGCACGGCTGTGCCGTGATCGGCGCAAATGCGCCCGATGAATACCGTGACGTGGAAGCGCTGGTGTTTGATGCGGGACAGATGTTTACCGCATACGGATCCTCGCAGATCACGGTGCGCGGAGACTGCGATATCGGCACGTACATGGAAAAAACGCGCACGCTGCTGAGTGCGCTTGGCGGCACGCTGGCTGACATTGCAGGCGACGTGCAGGACGACGCTGCCGAGAAGATCAAAATCGAGATCATGAGCGTTGCCGAGAACGGCGTGACGCTGTATATGGACGGTGTTACCTGCGTTATGATGGGTGACTACGACTATCTTGCCGCACGCGAGGTGCGCTTGCCGGGTAGGGAAAACGAGAAAAATTACAAAAAGCGCAAGAACAGCGCAGTGGTCTATATTGCCTTTGATGGGCAGTTTCGCGTGGGATACGCGGTGGATTACGAGCTGCGCCGTGAATTTTTGCTGCGTGCCAAGCAGCTGCAAGCCGAGGGGATCGAGCCTGTGATCACGACCTACGATCCTTCCATTAACCAAGAAATGCTGCGCGCGCGTGCAGGGGATGCGGGCATTGCGGTTGAAAGACAGAGAGAATACGAGGGCAACGCCGAGCAGATGACGCTGGATTGCGGCGTGATCGCTACGCGCGCGCCTGAGGACGTGCTGCTGCCGCTGCTTGCATGCCGCAAGCTGCGCCGCGTGCGCATTTGGGGCTTGGTGCTGCGCTTTGTATATCTTGCACTGACCGCAGGCTTGACCGTGCTGCTCTCAGCGCTTGGCTGGATCGTGTACGTATGGCCCTTGCTGCTGCTTTTATATCAGCTTATATGGCTTTGCGTTATTCCCATTACCTGCACGGGGCTCTTGGGAGAGCTGCGTAAGACAAAATAAATGGAGACTGCTATGAATCAAAAAATTGCAACAGTACTTAAGACCGTGCAAAAGCCCGGACGCTATGCGGGCGGTGAATACGGTCAGGTCATTAAGGATAAAAGCCAAGTTAAGGCAAGATTTGCCTTCTGCTTCCCCGATACCTATGAGATAGGTATGTCCAATCTGGGCGTGCGCATTCTGTATTCCAGACTCAATGCCGAGCAGGATATCTGGTGCGAGCGCAGCTATGCACCGTGGGTGGATATGCAGGAGCAGATGCAAAAATACGACATCCCGCTGTGGGCACACGAGTCGGGCGATGCGCTGACCGAATTTGATTTCGTCGGCTTTACCTTGCAGTACGAAATGTGCTATCCCACCGTGCTGAACATGCTGGGACTTGCAAAAATTCCCATTTACGCCAAGGACAGGGGAGAGGAGTTCCCCCTGATCATCGGCGGCGGCCCCTGCACCTACAATCCCGAGCCCGTGGCAGAATTCTTTGATCTGTTCAACATCGGTGAGGGTGAGGAGATGCTGACCGAGATCGTGCGCCTGTACGTCACCATGAAGGACGAGGGCAGCTATACCAAGGCGGCATTCTTGCGCCGCGCGGCTGCTACCATCAAGGGCGTTTACGTACCCTCGCTTTATGACGTGCAGTACAACGAGGACGGCACCATCAAGTGCTATACCCCCTTGTACGACGACGTGCCTGCCAAGGTTCAAAAGCAGATCGTCGAGGACATGGACAAGGCGTATTTTCCCGAAAAGCTGGTCATGCCCTATACCGAAACGGTACACGACCGCATTATGCTGGAGGTTGCGCGCGGATGCATCCGCGGCTGCCGCTTCTGCCAGGCGGGCATGGTGTACAGACCCGTGCGTGAAAAGACGCCGGGCACGCTGGATTGCCAGGCAAAGGCACTCTTTGAGGCAACGGGTTACGAGGAAATTTCGCTTTCCTCGCTTTCCATCAGCGATTATACCAAGGTGGAGGAGCTGACCGATAAGCTGCTTACCTGGACGGATGAGAACATGATCAACCTCTCGCTGCCCTCCCTGCGCGTGGACAGCTTTACCAAGGAGCTCATGGACAGAATCGCATCGGTGCGCTCTGGATCTTTGACCTTTGCACCCGAGGCGGGCACGCAGAGATTGCGTGACGTTATCAATAAGAACGTGACCGAAGAAGATCTCTTGCGCGCGGTCAATGTCGCGTTTGACGCAGGCAAGAGCACGGTCAAGCTGTATTTCATGCAGGGCTTGCCCACCGAAACCAATGAGGATCTGGAGGGCATTACCACGCTTGCGCACCGCGTTTGCGTGGCGTACCACCAGAACCCCAACCGCAAC
>JAGBXH010000345.1 GCA_017629395.1 Clostridia bacterium
CAAGAGGACGTGCCCGCCTCTGTCAAGGAGCATTACATGAACCTGGACGCCCATGCAGGCGATTGCCTTGGTTGCGGCGCTTGCGAAAGCCGTTGCCCCTTCGACGTGCCGGTCATTGAAAAAATGAAAACCACAGCGGAGTTGTTCCAATAAAATCAGGGAGATGCCCACATCGGGCATCTCCCTTTTCTTTACCAAATGAACGGTATGATTCTGTATCTGACTTTTTTCTTATATTCCGCGTAGCCGTCAAGCTCGGCGGTGAGCACCTTTTCCTCGTTGAGAATGCGGATCACGATCAGCACCGCATACCAGCCAAACACGCAAAGCCCCCAGAGTGACTGCAAAATCAGCGGCATGGGCAAAAACATAAGCAGCGTGGCAAGATACATAGGATGGCGCACCACGCCGTAAAGCCCCGTGCTGACCAACGTTTGCCCCTCTTGCACCTTTATGGTGCGCGAAAGATACGCATTTTCACGCATGACCTCGGCATACATGCCGTAGCCGATCAGAAATATGACGGCGGCAGCGATCATCAGCCACATGAGCACGTGTGACCAGCCGAAGCGAAAGTCCAGTGCGCACAGCACAAATCCGCCCACAAATACTAGTCCTGCCAGCTTGACCACGCCCTGCTGCGTTTTTTGCTTTTCCTTGCTATCCAAACGCTTGGCAAGCAGATCGGGTGCACAGAACAGCATAATCACCCCCATGAGCAGCATGGGCAAAAACAGCACGCCCATGAACAACCACGCGCCGGGGTACGCAAACGTCCATGCGGGCAACAGCAAAAGTGCCGCTACCAACACCACGCCAAGCAGATATTTTGTCAAAGCCGAAACGGTCAATTTCAGTTTGTTCATTGCATCCAATCCTCCAAATCCGCAGAATCCGCGCCGGGCAAGACAGGATAAAGCAAGCTGTCGTATCGCTCGGCGCCGATATATGCCCTTGCTTCATCTATCCATTTCTGCCATTCATCCGTTCCCCATGCGCGCATGGCGTGGCAGATCTTTTTATAGTCACCCGGATTGATCAAGAGGTGCATATCGTCGGCATACCCCTTTTCATAGCGCAGACCGAGGTGCAAGCCGCCCTCATCGCCCAGCGGCATATCGGCATAGCGGTTGATCAAAAACCACGTGATATTGGGGCACTTTTGCAGCTTTTCCATGCACAAAACGAATGCGTACGCGCCCTTGCTCTCGGACTCGGGATCGTTATAGTCGGTGTGAAACCCCTGCTCGTCGCAGACAATCGTGCGCACCTTGCCGCGATATTGAAGCGCGGGCAGCTCTGCCAAAGCCTGCAGCATTTCGAGGTTCTTCATGGTGATGCGCGGTGTGTTCCAATCGTACGTGGCAGTCGTGTCATTGTAAAAATCCGGCTTGGTCAGATTTTCGGGATACGGATGCGCTGCAATGCCCCAATCAAAATCACCGTCGCGGTGGCAATATTCGACAAGATAGGCAAGGCACGCGCGACCGTGGTACATGTGCTGCGGATCATCCTTGAGCGCAGACGCAAAATAATGGTCAAGCGAAATGTTGACGCGCGCATTGGCGTTATATTTGCGTGCGATCAGGTGCGCCAAGCGCAAGGAAACGGTATATTCCTCCATGAAATCCGCGCAAGAGATCGCACCCATGTTGTGCCAGGTGTCCTGCGCGTTGATCTCGTTGCCGATATCCAGCACGTCGCTGCAGAAAAGCGCACTTGCAGCATCCACGTAGCGCGCACATATGAAATCGATAAAGGCGCAGTACATCCAAAAGCCCTCTTCGGTGCGCAGATTGAAGGCACTCATCTGCTCCGAAAAGCCGGTGGACTCATAGCCGGGGTGACCGATGATCTTAGTCAGCGCGTCATCCGAGCCCTTGAGCCTGTAGGAAAAGCGGTTGATCATGCGGATCAGACACGGTATGCCGCGCGCAATGCAGGGCTGCATGAGTCTGTCGTACAAATCCATCGTAGTCTTATCAAAATAATAGGTCTTGCCGCAGAATACGTGCGCAATATCATTTTCTTCGGGTGCAAGCTTTTGAATCCAAGGGCTGTTGATCTCGGTCATCATGCAGCCCATGCCGAGGTAATCGATATCCTCGGGTGTTGCGGTCACCCACGTGCCCACGGGACGGTCGACCGCAAAAGGTGCGGGCGCGGATGCGGAGCACTCCTCTGCCATGTCGGTCACAAAGCGCACGCCGTCCAAAATCTTGCCGCCAACGACCGCTTCAAAGCGGCAAAGCAGCAGGTCAACGTCGCCTGCATAGCGATCAAAAATAATGCTGTGCTTGCGCTTTTTTTCGGTCACGGCAACGATTCTGCCGTGATGCTTGCTGCGCGCGTTGCCCGTGACAAGCGGCAATCTTGCCTCGGCGTACACCTTGGAAACCAAGGGCAGCTCAGGGATATACAGCTCGATCTCGTCGGGGGTTGCGATAATCTGTTCAACTTTCATTGTCATCACTCTACGTATGCAACCAGCTCGGTCATGTCCTTGCGCTTCTTTTGGCGCAGCTTGTCGTCCTCCTTGGCGTATCCCAGCGTAACCACCAAGCGCACGGGCGCGTCAAGATCGCAGATCTTGCGGATTTCCGCATCGTCTAACCAGCCGAGAATACAGGTGGAAAGCCCCTGCGCGGTGGCTTCTGCAGTCAGATATGCGGTCATAATACCGATATCGATGGATCGATAGTCGTTTTTCTTGACCTTTGCGCCTAAAGCGGCGGTTGCGTTATACGGCTGCTCGGAAAGCACCAGCAGCACGGGCGCATCGGACGCGAACTTGTTCATGCCCATACCCTGCACCGCCTTTGCGACCTTTGCGGTAGCCTCGCCACGGCATACAGTGATCTTATAGGGCTGCGCGTTGCAAGCCGAGGGAGCAAGGCGCGCGCTTTCCAGTATGGCGTTCAGTTTTTCCTGTTCTACTTCTCTGCTCGCATCATAGCTGCGGCAGGATTGGCGGTTTTGTGCGATTTCGGTAAAGTTCATATCAATTCTCCTATCCGGTATCTTTCATGGAATTTCTTTTATTATAGCACATTACACATGCTATTTCAAGACAAAAAATGCATCGGGCGTAAAAAGACCCGATGCAATGAAAGGTTCCTCCAGATCAGTCAAGCTTATCGTAGGATACGGTTGACACCGCATCACCGATCACGTCATCCAGAGGAATATACACTATATCGTAGTCAAAATCCTGTTGATCCTCATCCACGCAAGCCAGACAATACTCCACGTAATACGTATCCTGCTTTGCGGGAAGCTTTACTACCGCTGCATCCCAAACGATATTTTCATACTCCTGAAAATGAACTCTGATTTTCAAGGTCAGATAAGAATACGTGTTTTCTGCTGCTTTAAACTTTTTTCTGAAATACGCAGGGTCCGTGTCATCCTGATGGATATAGTTTTGTGCTTCAATGTTCTCCTTCAAGCTTTTTTGCAAAGCTGCAGCGTCAACATCCTCGAGTTTATAGTAGAAAATATTCTTTCCAAGCGCTTCCATCGCCTTCTTAGTGGTATTGTTCATATAGCAGTAGCCGTTCGCCCAAAACAGCTCCGCACCGCTTACCTCAAGGGTAAGTATTTCAGGCTTAGTATCCATATTTTTGTTACGAATAATAGCAGCGCTGAAACCGGGATCCATCAGCAAATAATCCTCGCTGTAGCAAACGTATTCGTCTATGGACACGCCCTTGATCGCGTAATACTTTTGCTCTTTTCCGCTATATTTATACGTATCAGCTTCATTGACCGCCGCATATACGTGCACGAGATTGGGATCGGCATGCACGTACTGATGCATAAAATAAGCAGCGGTATGCCTTTTGGAATAGGTAGCTTCAAAGCGGTAGCTCGGATCGGGCTCAAGCAGCGATCCGCACGATATCAAAGAAAACAGCAGCAGAAAAACGGTTGCCGACACAAAAACAGTTCTTTTCATATGTAAATTCTCCTTTCATACTTCAGCAATGCGTCCCTTAGCCATACGGGAGTCGAACCAAGTTGGTTTTGACGAGCAGATTTTCTCGATCCCTTTATCTTTCCCCTTGGACATATCGCCTATATGCCCTGCGGGAAAAGCTTTTGGGCTCAAAAAAATCTGCTGCGTCAAAACTGCTCGCACCCGAGAGCGAATGCATTTTTGATGGATTTTGGTGAGATTTTGCGAAGCAAGATACCAATCTTGCGAGTAAAAGCACGCC
>JAGBXH010000346.1 GCA_017629395.1 Clostridia bacterium
TACGCGCGTGAAGTGTGATATAATAGACCCAAGAGGTGATGACTATGGAAAAATATCATATTTTGTGCGGCGTTGACCGTCGTGACGCGCTGGAAAAGGCAGTCAAGGGTAAAAAGGTCGCGCTGCTGACTGCGGCGTCGGGCGTGGATAGCCGTGCTGTACCCACCTGGCGCATTTTGCGCGATATGGGCGTGCTGCGTGCGCTGTTTGCCCCCGAGCACGGCATTTGCTCCAATTTGCAGGACGGCAGATATCAGGACGAGCAGGACGTGCCCGACCCTTTGTTTGGCGTTTGCGTGTATAACCTCAATTCCAAGGGGCATCCGCGCCTGGACGAAATCCTTGCCGGTGTGGACGCTGTTGTGTATGATATTCAGGACGTGGGCGCGCGTTATTATACCTATCTTTGTAATCTGACGCAGGTGATGCGTGCGGCGGCACGCGTGCATATCGAGGTCATCGTGCTGGACAGACCCAATCCCATCGGCGGTGAGAAGATCGAGGGCGAGATTTTGGACGAGCGGTTTTCTTCGTTTATCGGTGAGTTTGCCATTCCGACGCGCTACGGCATGACCGTGGGCGAATACGCGCGCTACGTCAATGCAGAGAAGGGCATTGGCTGCCGGCTTAAAGTGATCGAATGCGTAGGCTGGGAGCGACACATGTACGCGGACGAAACCGATATGCTGTTTGTCAACCCATCGCCCAATATTCCGTCCGTGGGCTGCGCCATCAATTATATCGCCACGGGCATTTACGAGGCAACCAATATTTCCGAGGGACGCGGCACGACAAGACCCTTTGACATGGTCGGTGCACCCTTTGTGGACGCATTTGCTCTTGCGGAGCATATGAATGCTTTGCAGCTTGACGGCGTTTTGTTCCGCGCAGCGCACTTTACGCCCGCGTTCAATAAGCACGCAGGGGAAATTTGCGGCGGCGTGGAGCTTCACGTCATTGACCGCAATGCCTATTCGCCCTTTGCCACGCTTTTGTATCTCTACGACGCCATGCGCAAGTACCCGGAGTTTGAAGCCAACCCCGCAGGGCTTCGCCTGCGCTTTGGTACCGAGCTGCTCTCGGGGGACTTTGACCCTGCTACCGCCCTTGCCGAGGCACGCGCAAGATGTGAGCGGTTCAAAGAGCAGATCAAACCGTATTTGCTGTATGAATAAAGGTTTACACATAAAACAAAAGAGGTATTTCGTTGAGAAATGCCTCTTTTGAGTATGTAGTGAAAATACAGTAATACTTATAATTGAACAATCGTAGGGTGCGATGTCCTCTGTCGCACCGGGGTGAGTATATAGAACTTATTGCATTGCAGAAAGTCAGTTTATGCTGCGGGCTGTCGGGGTAGCGAAGCGGCACGAGGGCAATGAATAACATGCCGGTGGCATGTTAGAACCCGAGCGTGACCGAACCGCAGTGAGACCGTCGACCCCTACTGTTGTTCGTTTTTTACGTTGAACAGGGCTCTCTCAAATTGAGAAAGCCCTGAATTTTATTCTGCCTGAATTTCTCCAAGCTCTGTATAATCGGTATAAGTGCCGTCCTTGCAAACGCCGTCCTGCAAAGAGCCGCTGATCGTGCCGTCATATCCGACGATGTACTGCGCTCCCGATTTGACTGACGCGCTGCTGAATACCACCGAGGCAAACGCTTTGGGTGACTTGAATGCGAAGATCAAATTTTCGTCCGCATCAAAAATGCCCATGGTAGTGTCCGCAGGGAAGGAAGAACGGGTTGCAAATGCAATGACGCCAAAGTCTTGTCCAATCGCTGTGTTTGCCATGCCCGAAGAGCCAATGGCAAGCAGAGTACCGCCCGAGATGGTCAACTGATCCGTGCGTGCGTCACCGTGGTCAATCGGGCCGTTGCCGTTGTTCGTCGGTCCGTACACGATGACAGTACCGCCGGTAATCACGATCTGTGCGTTGGAGTCAATGCCGTCACCGCTCGCGTTTACGATCGTATATCCGCCGTTAAAGGTCAAGAGGGGCGTTTCGTCCGAGTCCGCAGACGAGGTGTCCGCAGATTGCCCTGGAGCAAAGAACCCGCCACCGCCGGGACCGCCCATCATAGACGTGCCGCCGCAAGCGTTAAAGCCGTCGTCCGAGGAAACAAGACGGATCGTGCCTCCGTTGACCGTGATCTCTATTGCTTCCACACCCTCATAGCTATTGACGATCTCAATCACGCCGCCGTTGATTATGGCACTTTGCTCACCGTGAATGCCGTCATCGGCAGCGGACAGGTACAGGTTTCCCTTGTCGATCTGCACCGCGCTGTCCGAATGGATGGCATCGTCGGTGCAATCAACTGTAATATTGCCGCCTGTGATAAGCAAAAGTCCTGACGATTTGAGTCCCTTTGCACTGGTGGAGGATTTATTGGGGTTGCCCTCGTTCATGCCCCCGGGACCACTGCCACCCGGACCACCACCGGGACCGCCACCCGGACCGCCATCCGGTCTGTCAGCACTACGATCGGAGGGAATGGCTGCTTGCGCAAGAGTTCCGTGCGTCTTGACGGAGATGCTGCCCCCTAAGACGGAAAGGGAGGAAGCGGAGCTGATGGCATCGCTAAAGCAATCCACGTATACCTCACCGCCGCTGATTGTGAAGGTTGCTTTTCCTTCTTCGATGTTAGACGTCTTAATACCGTCACCTGCGCTCGAGCATACGTACACGTATCCGCCCTCAACGCTCACGCTGTCGTTGCCGCGCATACCTGCACCGATTGCGTTGACGTAGATTTTGCCGCCCGTGATCTCTAAATCGTCTTTGGTATTGACACCTTTGTCACAATTGCCCGTGATATAAATTTCTCCCTCACCATCGAATTTCAGATCCTCAGCAGACCAAATGCAAGCGTTGGGCATGCCTGCGGAGCTGCCGTCTTCAGCTTCGGCATAGTAATCCGTGCCGTCCGAGAACAGATTGACCGAATCGCAGGCGGAATATAAAACCACCTTTTTCTGTGCTTTGTTGACAAGCAGTGCAGGGCCGTCCGCGCACGAAACTGAAACACCGTTCAAGATCAACTTGACCTTTTCCGTATCGGGGGTATCTACGATGATCTGTCCCTTCAGCTCTCCGCTAAGCAGATACGTGCCCTCGGACGTAAAGGTGACCTTGTTGCCGTCTACCTGTACTCCGCTGCCGTCCACCGTCGCGGTGCTGCCCGTCAGCGTAACACAAGCATCAACCGTGCCTTGGTACGTGCCGAGTATTGGACTTTGAGCAATTTTTACATCAGGTAAGGGAATTTCAGTTGCGCTTTCTTTGCCGTCGTCAAAGCTGACCTTGTGTTTGTTTCCGTCTTTGTCGGTGTAGATGATCTCACCATCCGGGGTGGTTTCAAGACTGCTTTGCGATCTTTCATCTTCATTGTTGCCCTTGCAGGTGGTCAGTGCTACGCAAAGACTGATGCAAAGACAAATTGCCAAAAAAGCGCTGATGCTAATAATGATAGTGTTTTTTTTCATAAACTGCTCCTTTTTCTGACTGTAAACAGTATACCACCCGAATGTGAAAAAATCAAGAAATAAAATTGAAGATTTTCGCAAAACCTTTGATCACGATTTGAAAAAGGATAGCGACTAAAGGCTTGACCTGCGTGAGATTTTCATGTATAATAAAAAGAGAATACAATTTGGAGGAAATATACGGTGATTTTAGTAGCAACCTGTATGTTCGGGCTGGAAAAGCAGCTCGGAGAAGAGATAGATGCGCTTGGTCTTAAGAGAGTGCACACCATGGACGGCAGAGTGACCTTTGAGGGCACGCCTGCCGACGTGGCACGCGCCAATATGTTTTTGCGCTGCGCCGAGCGCGTGATGATCAAGCTGGGTGAGTTTCCCGCCACCACCTATGAGGAGCTGTTCCAAGGCGTCAAGGCGTTGCCTTGGGAGGAGTATATCGGCTCGTCGGATGCCTTTCCCGTCAAGGGGCATTGCATCAAGAGCAAGCTGTATTCCATCCCCGACTGTCAGAGTATCATCAAAAAGGCGGTCGTAGAGCGCCTTTCGGACAAATACGGCATTCGCTGGTTTACCGAGGACGGCGTGAAATATCAGATCGAATTTTTCCTTTTCAAGGACGTGGTCGCGCTGATGCTGGATACCTCGGGCATTGCGCTGCATAAGCGCGGCTACCGCCCCATGGCGGGTGTCGCACCTTTGCGCGAAACCTTGGCGGCATCCATTGCGCTGACCGCAAGACCCAAGGAGGACATTCTGTTTTGGGATCCTTTCTGCGGCTCGGGCACCATTGCCATTGAGGCTGCCATGATCGCCACGCGCCGCGCTCCGGGACTTGGCAGAGAGTTTGCAGGGCAGAATTTTGCCTGCATCCCCGAGCGCGCATGGACGGACGCTGCGACA
>JAGBXH010000347.1 GCA_017629395.1 Clostridia bacterium
CATCGTCTGGCATTGTCGCAGGGCTTTACCTATGCCTTTCGCGTGTGTGCTCCCGGAGCGGATCGGGTCAGCCTTGTCGGGGAATGGAACGGCTGGCAGCCTATTCCCATGCAAAGGCTTGCGGAGTGCGGGGCGTGGGAGTGCACGTGGCATACCGATATTTGTCCGGAGGGGCTTCGATATAAGTACCGCGTGCAAACGGGCGAGCGCGTGCACGATCGCGCAGATCCCTATGCACGCAGAAGTGAGAGCGGCGGAGAGGGAGCGTCTGTAATCTGTACCGAATCGCATTACGTCTGGCGCGATTCTGCATATCTTGCAAGGCGCGCACAAAAATATGCCGATCATGAGCACTACGCCTACCCCATGCACGTCTACGAGGCAGAGCCGCGCCATTGGCTGAGTGCTGAGTATGCACCGTCGGGCGATCTCCCAAGCTATCGCGCCTTTGCCGATCTTTTGTCACAATACGCAGCGGATATGGGGTATACGCATGTGCTTTTGCGCTTTCCGGGGCGGCAGAACGGTGGTCGCGGGGATATAATCACGCGCTTTGCACCCGACGCCTCCCTTGGCACCCCGGATGATTTTGCCTATTTGGTGGATCGTATGCACAAGCAGAATATCGGCGTGCTTTTGGAGCTGGAGTGCCGCTATGCGGGATCGCACGTCTCGGGGCTGTGTGATTTCGACGGCTGCGGACTGTACGCGCATGCAGGGCATGATGCGCCTTTACTGCAGCCCGAGGATCCGTACGCATCAGCCTTGCTGTATTCCTCAGCACTGTTCTGGCTGCGCGAATATCACGCAGACGGCTTGTATCTGAACGCCCAGGGAATGCCTTGCGATCGTTCGTGGGGGATCTTCGTGCGCACGCTTGCATCCTGCGTACGCAAAGGCATGCCCGATGCGCTGCTTGTTTTGCGTGCGTGCGGCTATCGGGGGCTGAGTGCGGCGCAGTCGCTTGGCGGGCTTGGGTATGATCTCATCGTCGACCCAAGGGCGGAACGGGCATTGCTGGATTGCTTTTCCATGTCTGCAGAGCTGCGCGTCAGCAGGCGTGCGTGGAAAGAGGCGGCGCACGGACTCTATGCAGAAAATACGCTTGTGTCGCTGTCGGGTGCGCTGTCGGATTCTGTCATGGGCAGCCTTTCGGGCAGCCATGCCGAAAAGTTTGCTACCGCACGTCTGCTTTATCTTTTCGCGGCTTGCCTGCCGGGTAAAAAGCTGAGCTTTATGGGTAATGAGCTGGGGCAGCCTACTGCTGCAACCCTGCCTGAGGGTGTGGCGTGGTTTTTGCGGCAGATCCCCTCGCATGCCGAGCTATGCGCCTATGCCAAGGCATTGAATGAGTATTATCTGGGCACGCCTGCGCTTTGGGAGCGTGATTTTTCCAAGGACGGGCTGTGTGCTGTGGAGTGTGTCGATGCCCCTGACGGGGTCATTGCCTTTAAGCGATTTGACGGTGCCGGCAGGGAGGTGTGCGTGGTGTTGAATATGGGAGCGCAGACGGAACAGGGAATTGTGCTTGCCGTCGGCGGTCGCTATCCTTATTATGCATGTGCCTTTGCAACTCATCCGATGGAAGCCGAGATGCGGTTTGCAACAGGCAATTCGGGCTGCGTGACGCTTGATCTTGCACCGCTTAGCGGTATGATCCTTGCACCCGTTATTCCCGCAGGCGGCTTTTGGCTGGAAGCGCAAGAAAAAAAGTAAAAACGTGCAAAAATCCCCACTTTTTCCTTGACACTCACGTTTGGAAATGATACAATAAATGGGCAACGAAATTTTGCAGGGAGGAAAGAGCATGGACGCCAGATTGAAGCGCTTGGTGGGAAACACCTTGATATTTACTGCCGGTAAATTCATATCAAAGCTGCTGGTATTTTTCATGATGCCGCTGTATACCGCATGCCTTTCCGAGGCGCAGTATTCCACAGCGGATCTGATCACTCAGCTTGCAAATCTGCTCATTCCGCTTGCATGCCTTGGCATCAGTGAGGGCATCTTCCGAAATGCCGCTGCCAAGCAAGGAGATAAGGAAGCGTTTTTCTCCAGCGGCGTGGCACTTCTGGGCTTGGGCACACTCGGATTTTTGCTGCTCTCACCGTTACTTTTGCTGCTTGAATATTTTGCTCCCTACCTTTGGTTGATCGTATTGTTCGTGCTCTGTGCCAATTTCCACTCGGTTTGTTCACAGTATATTTGCGCCATTGGCAAAACCAAAATTTTTGCGCTGCAGGGCATTGTCAATACCGCACTCAATATAGGCTTCAATTTGCTGTTTTTGTTGGGCTTTGGCATGAAGATCGAGGGATACGTGCTCAGCGTTGTCTGCGCCGATCTTGTCACCACACTTGCGCTGATCGCCCTTTGCAGACTTTGGCGCGCCTTCTCGGTAAAAAAGATCTCCGGGACGTTGATGAAGGAGCTTTTGCGCTTCTCGCTGCCATTGATTCCTACTACGGTATTTTGGTGGATTACGGGCGTGTCCGACCGTTATCTTGTCGCACGTATGCGCTCCGATACCGAAAACGGCTTGTACGCAGCCGCCTACAAGATCCCCACGCTGCTGACGTATATGGTGTCGGTGTTCAACGAAGCGTGGCGATTGTCCGCCGTCAGGGAATCGGATGACCCCAAAGCCTGTGCCGACTTTTTCTCTCAGGTGTTCCGCTATTACGTTGCCGTCGTATTTGTGGGCGGCGCGTTCCTGATTGCATTTGCCAAGGTGTGCTCGGTGATTTTGTTTGCCGATTCGTATTACGAGGCATGGCTGTACGTGCCGATCCTGGTCATTGCCACCGTCTTTACCTCGTTTGATTCCTTCCTTGCCACCGCGTATTTTACCAAGAAAAAGACGATGGCATCGTTCTACACCTCCATGGCGGGCGCGGTGCTCAATATCGTGCTCAATCTGATCTGGATTCCCGTCTGGGGAGCTGTCGGCGCGTCGCTGGCAACCTTTGCAAGCTATTTTACGGTGTTTGTGCTGCGTGCGGCAACCATGCATTATTTTATCCGCTTCAATATGCAGATCCCCAAGATCGCGCTCAACACCCTGCTGCTTGGCGGTATGGTTGTAATCATGATGATCGAGCCTCCCTTATGGGTGCTGTGGATCGGCATTTGCACCGCGGTCGTAGCAGCTTGCAACGTGCCCGCGCTGCTTTCCATGCTCAAGGCATTGCCCGAAATGGCGAAGATGAGATTCAAACGATAATTTTCGCAAAAAAACGCAAAAAATATGAGAAAAATGTAAAATATTTTTCGAAAACCTATTGCATTTCGCAAAGGTATATGATATAATATCCGTTGCGTGCTATGAGCACGGCAATTAGAACGGGTGGTCCGCTGCATGCTCGCAAGAACATCCGAATGATAAGGAGGGCCATCATGAACATTATCGAGGCTTTTACAAACGAGCAATTGAAGAA
>JAGBXH010000348.1 GCA_017629395.1 Clostridia bacterium
ACTCATCTTCTTGGTGGGCTCGGCAAGCGACATGATCTTCATGCCCGACTTGGAGATCACGGGCTCGGGAATGGTAAAGGTATCGGGGAATACAGAGTTGAAGCGGGTGGCAATATCGCGGCACAGCTCCACGTGCTGCTTTTGGTCAATGCCTACGGGCACAACGTCGGTCTGATACAAGAGAATGTCCGCAGCCATGAGCACGGGATAAGTGAACAGCCCTGCGTTGATGTTGTCGGCGTGCTTGGTGCTCTTGTCCTTGAACTGGGTCATGCGGGAAAGCTCACCGTACATGGTAAAGCAGTTGAGAAGCCAAGCAAGCTCGGTGTGCTCGTGCACGTGCGACTGCACGTACAAGGTGTTCTTTTCGGGATCAAGTCCGCAAGCCATGTAGAGTGCCAGCGTTTCGTAGGTGCGGCGGCGCAGGTCTGCGGGCACCTGGCGCACGGTGATGGCGTGCTGGTCAACGACGCAGTACAGGCACTTATATTCATCGGAATAATTGGAGAAGTTACGCAGCGCGCCCAGGTAGTTGCCAATAGTCAAATTACCGCTGGGCTGTACGCCGGAGAAGGAAACTTTTTGATTCTGAAACATGATATATATCCTTTCGTTATTTACTTAAAAATTCTTTTGCCACCGCGCCAAGGCGTGCGCAGCCCTCGACGATCTGCGCGTCCGAGGGGGTGGAGAAATTGAGGCGGAAGCCCTGCGAGGGGGCATCCTGATCACAGTTGAAGGTCGCACCGGGCACGACCAACAGCTTCTTTGCCTTGCAGGCACGTACGAATTCCATGCCGTCCACGCCGTCAGGCAGCGTGCACCAGATGAAAAGTCCG
Organism: Clostridia bacterium; assembly: GCA_017629395.1. Classification (GTDB taxonomy): domain Bacteria; phylum Bacillota; class Clostridia; order Oscillospirales; family CAG-272; genus SVQP01. The sequence goes on from JAGBXH010000348.1 coordinate 840, forward strand.
CCCTCGGGCTTGGTGTAAGCAATCTGCTCGGGCAGCTCCTTGGCAAGGCACTCCAGCATCAGCGAGCACTTGCGGCGATAAATGTCCTTGATCTTGTCGATATGCGCGTACAGATCGCACTCGGTAATGTATCTGTGGCACAAAATCTGGAAAAACAAATTGGTGTGCACGTCCTCGGTCTGCTTGACGATGACCATCTTGGACGCGATCTGCTCGGGGGCGATCACAAAGCCGACTCGCATGCCCGCAGAGAGCACCTTGGAGAGCGTGGAGCAATAGACGACAATGCCGTCCTCGTCCATGCTCTTGAGCGTGGGCAGCTCCTCGCCCGCAAAGCGGGTCTCACCGTAGGGGTTGTCCTCAAGAATGATCAAGCCGTGCTTTTTTGCCAGCGCATATACCGCCTTGCGCGTCTCGACCGACCAGGAAATGCCCATGGGGTTCTGGAAGGTGGGAATGACGTAAAGCAGATGCGCATCGGGATTTGCCAGAATGGTCTTTTCCAGCGCGTCCACGTCAATGCCCGCATCATTCATGGGCACGCCCAGCGTGCGCATGCCTGCGGCGCGGAAGGCGTTGAGTGCACCGATAAAGGAGGGATCCTCGCAGATGACCGCCTCACCGGGGTTGCACAGCACGCGGCAGCAAAGCTCAATGCCCTGCGTACCGCCGCTGACGATCAGCGTGGTATCATTGAAATCATAGCCCTCGTCTGCGGTCTTACCGATCTGCCATCGCTCCTTTTGCCACTTGGCAATGGCTGCGCGCAAGGGGGGATAGCCATCGGTCGCGCCGTATTGCAGGGCAAGCGTAGATTGATGCGCAAAAATGTCCGCGGACAAGTGCGCAAGCTGTTCTACGGGAAAGGATTCGGGCGAAGGGTTGCCTGCAGCAAACGAGATAGTCTCGCTGTCCGCGGGAGCCTTGAGGATCTCACGGATGGCGCTGGGCTTCATGCCCGATATGGAATCGGAAAAACGGTATTGCATGGTGTCGCCTTTCTTGGTCAAAAAACTATTATTCCTTATTATATCACGCCATTCTGTAAAATGCAATAGGAAAAAGGGATTTTGCGGCAAAAACGGACCTTTGAAATCTTGCGGGGCAGCCAAGCAACGGCGCACGCACGGCAAAGCCCCCGCGTCGCGCAACTTCAATCCGTTGCGGCGCAGGGGCATATCGTTCAATTGTTTTCGGAAGGATCAAAAGGAGCCCACTCATTTTTGGGAGCTACGGTCTCTATGCTCCACGCCGCATCCCAATCGGGATGCTCCATGACGCTGTCAAGCGCCTTGAATTTGTAGTCAAGATCCAAAATCTCGGAAAGCAACTTTTCCTCTTCGGTTTTTGCGGAGCGTTCCAAAACCAGCTCTGTGCGGGATTCGTGTTCCTCGTATTCGATTTTGACGATGCTGCCGTCGGCTTGGCTGACAAATACCGTAATGCCCGAGATCTCCCCCATTTCGCGCTCAGCGTGTGCAATGGCGATCGCACGCTCCAAGTCGCGCATGTACGCAAGGTCCGAAGCCTGGCGCGCCCTTGTAATAAAATGCGCAAAGGTAGGCACGGCTACGGCGACGAGGATTGCCATGACGGCAATGACCACGATCAGCTCGATCAAAGAAAAG
>JAGBXH010000349.1 GCA_017629395.1 Clostridia bacterium
CAGCAGATGGCATTTTTGCGCGAAAATGCGGGGACGGCATGTGTAAATATTTTGCACACGTCTTGATTTTGTGCGCAAAATCATGTAAAATAGAAGCAGAAACGCAAGACCCTGCAAGGAGGATTTATATATGAAATACAGCTTTACTCCCGCCGATATCCTGCTGCCTGATTTTTCCGAGCACGAGGCGTACCGCTGGGCGGTCGTCGCGTGCGATCAGTTTACCAGCGAGCCCGAATACTGGGAGGCGGTGGAGCGCAAGGTTGGTACAGCCCCGTCTGCGTTGCGCGTGATCCTGCCCGAGGTGTATCTGGAAGAGCAGGCAGAGCGCATTCCCAAGATCAACGCGGCAATGGACGATTATTTGAAAAACGTGCTCAAGGAGCATAAGGATTGCATGATCTACGTGCGCCGTTACCAATCTGATCTGACCATCAGACAGGGCTTGATCGGTCTGATTGACCTGGAGGAATACGATTACAATAAGGGTGCACAGACCCGCGTGCGTGCCACCGAGGGCACGGTTCTGGAGCGCATCCCGCCCCGCGTGCAGGTGCGCCGCGGTGCGAGCTTAGAGCTGCCGCACGTCATGCTGCTCATCGATGACCCCGCACACACCGTCATGCCGCTTGCCCACAGTCTTTGCGAGCAGCAGCCCGCGTATGCGTTCAGACTCATGATCGGCGGCGGAGAGATCTGCGGCTTCCGCATTCCCGGCGCAAGAGCGAGGGCAATTCAAGAGGCGCTGGAGGCGCTGGTGACAAAGGAGCAGATGCAGGAAAGATACGGCAAAGAGGGGCTTGCGCCCTTGCTGTTTGCCGTGGGTGACGGCAACCATTCGCTTGCCACAGCCAAAGCTTGCTATGAAGAGCTCAAGGCTGCGCTGGGAGAAGCCGCACTGGATCATCCCGCGCGATATGCGCTGTGTGAGGTGGTCAATCTGCACGACGAGTCGCTGCATTTTGAGCCCATCTACCGCGTCATGTTCGGTGTCGAGCCCGAGGCGGTCAAGGCAGAATTCAAGGCGTATTGTGCGTCGCTTGGGGGGAACGCGCCCGCGCAAAGCGTGGTTTGCGTACACGGTAAGACCGAGGAAACTGTGGAAATTCCCGCGCCCGATAAGCAGCTGACCGTAGGCACGGTGCAGGATTTCCTGGACGCATACACGGTGGCACACCCCGAGGTTCGCATTGACTATATTCACGGGGAGCAGGCGTTGCGCACGCTCAGTGCCCCCGAGGATGCGATCGGTTTTTTGTTTGACGGCATGCATAAGAGCGAGCTGTTCAAGACCGTCATTTTCGACGGTGCGCTGCCCAGAAAGACCTTTTCGATGGGACACGCCAAGGACAAGAGATATTATCTGGAAGCAAGAAGGATTAAGAACTAAGGAGTTACGATGAAGATTTTACATTGCGCGGATATCCACTTGGATTCGGTCATGGAATCCAATCTGTCCCCCGAGCAAGCCAAGGAGCGCAAAAGAGAGCTGCTTATGGGCTTTGCAGACATGGTGCGATATGGGGCGGAGCACGACGCGCGCGCCTTTCTGATTGCAGGCGATTTGTTTGACGGAGCGTCCTGCGCTAAGCGCACAAGAGCATACGTGCTGGATTTGATGCGTCAGCATCCGCAAATGGATTTTTACTATCTTTCGGGCAATCACGACGAGGGTGAGGTAGGCTTTACCGATACCAAGACCCCGCTGCCCGAGAATTTACATACGTTTGGAAGCGAGTGGCAGGAATACAGAATTGAAAACGTTAGTGTGTTCGGCTGCACGGATCCCGCAAGCAAGGAAACCTACGACGCACTCTCTCCCGATCCCGATCGCGTCAATATCGCTATGCTGCACGGGCAGGTATATGAGTCGGATCATCGCTATGACGCGGGGATCAATTTGCGTGCCCTGCAGGATAAAGGGCTGGATTACGTGGCACTCGGTCATATTCACAGCTATCGCATCGAGCAGCTTGACGCCCGCGGCGTGTGGTGCTATGCCGGCTGCCCCGAGGGCAGAGGCTTTGACGAGTGCGGCAGTAAGGGCTTTGTCATGCTGGACGTGGACGAGGCGGGAAAGATCACTACGCAGTTTGTGTCCTTGGCACGCAGACGGTGTCACGTATTCGCTGTGGACGTATCGGAATGCAACAGCCTCCTCTCTCTTGAGCAGACCGTGCTTGCTGCCTGTGCCGCCGCGTCTATGCAGGATATGGTCAAGGTCGAGCTTGTGGGCGCAGTTGCGCCCGAAACCTGCCATGACGCGAAATACGCAGCAAGCGTGCTGCAATCCCGTTTTTACTTTGCCAAGGTATACGACAAGACCACGCTGAGCATTCGCGCCGAGGACTACCAAAATGATATCTCGCTCAAGGGCGAGTTTGTGCGCCTTGTTCTGGCATCGGGACTTGATGAAGAGGTCAAGCTTCAGGTCATTGAAAAGGGCATCCGCGCACTTGGCGGCGAGGAGGTGGATGCGGAATGAAGCTGGATCGACTGTATATTGCAGGCTTTGGAAACCTGCAGGATTTTTCGTATGAATTTACCGACGGAATCAACGTGCTGTCCGCACCCAACGGCTGGGGAAAAAGCACCCTTGCGGCTTTCTTGCGCGCCATGTTTTACGGGCTGGGCGACAGCCGCGCGCGCAGCGTGGCGGAAAATGTACGCAAGCGTTATACGCCCTGGACGGGCGGCAGCTTTGGCGGCAGCCTGGAGCTTGAGGCAAACGGCAAGCGCTATCGCATTGAGCGCTTCTTCGGCACAAAGGAAAGCGAGGATACCTTTACGCTGTTTTCCTTGGAAACGGGCAAGGAAAGCGAGGATTATACCGAGAATATCGGTGAAGAGCTGTTCGGCATAGATGCGGACGGCTTTAGCCGCACAGTGTTTATGGACGTTTCGGCTCATGCGCACGGTAAGGTGGAAAAAGCCGTCAATAACAGCATCAGTACCAAGCTCAACGACCTCTTGCAGGCGGAAAATGACCTTGGTAACTACGAGCACGCGATCGATGCGCTGGTGCGTCGCAAGCGTCAGTACAAGACGACGGGTGAGCGTGGCGAGATCTATGCAGGCGAGCGTAGACTCTTGGAGCTGCAAAGGCAGATCGAGATCTGTCAAGGTCAAAAGGCGCAGGCGCAGGAGCTTGACGCGCAGATCGCGCAGCTTCAGCCCGTCGTGGCAGAGAGCGAGCAGTGCCTGCAAGCATTGCAGCGTGATATGACCCGGGCGGCAGGACAGCGGGAGCGTCGTACCATTCTGGAGACCTACAGCCGTATGCGCAGCGAGATCACGCTTGCCAAAAAGCAGGCGGATGCCATCAGGGCGCAGTTCAAGGGTGAGGTGCCCACGCAGACAGAGGCGGAAAGCATACAAATAGCCGTCGGGCAGCTGGGCACGCTGCAGGGCAGGGCACAGCAGCTGCATGCAGACCATACCCTCAAGGATGCCATTGCGCAAAGCTATTCCCGTATGGGGGGCTGCCTGACGCCGCTTGAGGAGATCGATCGCGCACTTGCTGCATGCAACGAGCTGCGTGACATTGAGGGTGAGATCCGTGCGCACGCGGCACTGGCAGCGTCCCTGCAGGATCAGGCAGATGCTATTGGCGATCTGACGCCGCCCCAAATCGGCAAGCCGGGTAAAAAAGCCAAGGCGGGCAAGGTGTTCGGCGTGGTGCTGGCAAGCCTTTCTGCCGCTATGCTGATCACCGCTGCCGTCATGCTGATCATGAGCAAAATCGTGATGGGTATCATCAGCGGTATCGGTGGACTTGCCTTGCTGGGGCTTGCAGTGTACGTGCTGCTCGGCGCAGTTTCCGCAGCACAGCTTTCGGGCAGAGCCAAGCGCGCAGCCGATGCTGCCTTTAAGATCGAAACCAAAAAACGCCTTTTGGAGCAGCGCGAGCGCGAGCTGGGATTGGCGCAGGAATATAAGGAGAGGTATGCCGATAAGGCAGCCGTTCCGGTTGCCCTTGCACAAAAGCATGGACTTGACATTCATGGCGGCTACGTTTCCGCCATCAGTGCTTTGCGCAGTGCGACAGATCAGTATCTGCGTCTTTGCGAGCAGCAAAGTGCAAAGGACGCTTTGTATGAGGGCATTGTTGCAGAGGCGGATGCGCTGTGGGATCGCATTTCGGCATTTCTTTCGCGTCGGGACAATCCCTTTGACCGCGATCATTGTGCCTTGGCGATTGCAGAGCTGCTAACTCTGCTCTCTGATCTGCAACGACGCGATCGGGAGATCGCACAAAAGGAGCAGGCTGCACGCGCATATGCATCCGAGAAAAACGTGCGTGCGCTGGCAGAGCAGGGCTCGCAGGAGGAGCAGGAGCTGCCCGATCCCGAGGAGCTTTCGGCTCGCTGGGAGCAGAGCCGTACCTTGTATCAGCAGCAAAGCGCACAGCTTGCCGCCTTGGTGCAAAAAGCAGAGACGCTTTATGAGTCTGCTGACGCATACGGCACCTTGGTTGCCGAAAAGCAGGCGCTGGAGGATAAGCTGCGCGTGCAAAATGCCAATTATACCGCCATTGCGTATGCGGAAAAATATCTGACGGAGGCAAAGGAAAATCTCTCCTCCCGCTATCTTGATAAAATGCAGACCGCATTTACGCAGCGCATGGAGCAGATGGGCGGCGAGCAGAAGCAGTTTTCCATGGATACCGATTTCGGCATTACGCAAAGGGAAAAGGGTAAGAGCCGCAGTATTGAGTACCTGAGCAGCGGCTGGAGAGATATGGTGGGCTTTTGCTTGCGCCTGAGCCTTGCGGACGGACTGTTTGATACGGAAAAGCCCTGCCTTGTGCTGGATGATCCGTTTGTCTATCTGGACTCGGAGCGCGCAGAGGCTGCACGCAGACTCTTGGATGAGCTGGCAAAGGACTATCAGATTCTTTATCTGACCTGTAGAGAATAAAACGACACAGCCCCCGCCTTGGCGGGGGCTGTGGGTTATCTGTTTTGCAGCTTACATAGTTGCTCGCGCTGTGCTTGCAGGGAGTCATAAACGGTTGTGCAAAACCATCTGTCCTCCAAAAAGTCGTCCTTGAACGCATCTATGACCTTTTGTGCGATTTTGTACTGCGTGAAGGCTTTGTCGTGCTCGCCCTTCTCATCAAGACGCTTGCCCGCAATGAGCAGCATGTCGACAAGATCCTCCGCGCAAATGTTTTTGTGCTTTTGCGCAGCCTCATAGCTTGCGTCACCATCCAGAAGGGAAGCCATCAGCTCAAGCTTGGAAAAATAGATCTCGGGAATATGCTCCAGTGTCGGCATAACCAGATCGTCCTGACAGTTCTCCTTGTAGCAGGTAGCCAAAATGCGGCAAGCATCGAATTTCACGCTGTCGTCCTTGGTCGAAGCAATCAGTGTCTTGCAAAGCGCGATCACCTCGTCGGCGCGGGTTTTGTAGTCCAGCGTGTAGAGCAAATTGTTGAGAATGATATCGTTGCCGGGGAATCGCTGCAAGCCCTCGCGCAGGACACGTTCGGCTTTTGCGGGATCATGCTCGCGATATTTCCAGGATTCTTGACAAATCGCGTCCACCTGCTTTTCTGTTTCCAATAAATTGAAGTCAAAAAGCTCGTCGGTGGAAACACCGAAAAACGACGCGATCGCGGGTATTAAGGTTACGTCGGGCATGGTGAGGCCGTTTTCCCATTTGGAAACCGCTTGAAACGAAACGCCCAGATACTTAGCAAATACCTCTTGGGAGATGTTTTTTTGCTTTCTTAAAGTCTTGATTTTTTCACCGAGTTTGATCATATATTACCTCCAAAAATGCGGATCAGCGCTTATCCTGCTATCATTATACCATGATGACGGGAAAAAGCAATAACGCATTCGGGGAGAATATTTCTAATGTAGGTTGAATGCAGGTGCCGGGGTGCTAAAAATAAAACAGTGCATAAATGTCTGCAAAGCGGCATATACTGAAGTGTCGGATGATTGCACGACCGAAAAAAGCGCTCGGAAAACAATGAAAAATGATAAAAACTCAAAAAGACGAAAAAGATTTCCACTTTTTTTCAAAAAAGGGTTGACAAAAGGAAAATCGGATGTTATAATATACAGGTCCTTTAGAGAGGCCATGCTTGAACGCCGGTGTGGCGGAATAGGCAGACGCCCGGGACTTAAAATCCCGTGATACGAGAGTATCGTACCGGTTCGACCCCGGTCACCGGCACCAAGCGGGAAAACCGAATATCGCGGAGTAGAGCAGCCTGGTAGCTCGTCGGGCTCATAACCCGGAGGTCGTGAGGTTCAAATCCCACCTCCGCAACCATCAAAGGGCTATAAAAAAGATATAGCCACGAAAAGCCTTGATTTTTCAAGGCTTTTTTGTTTTCAGCCCTTGGATCATATAGTGACGAGAAAAAAGATATAATACACTTACAGGATTTGAACTCTCGAAAAGATACACTTTGACCAATTGGTTGTTTCTATAGGGATTGAAATTAAAGCCAATTTATGATATAATAAAAGATGACCTTATGCGATATAAAACATATTGAAATAAACTGAGAGGAGTTGAGTAAACTATGTCAGAAAAACAGTATATATCGGAAAATGCTCAACTTATGGTTGAATGGGATTGGGAAAAGAATGACGAATTAAATTTTGACCCAAAAACATTGACACTTGGAAGCCATAATAAAGTATGGTGGAAATGTAGTAATGGGCATGAGTGGCAAGCGGAGATAAAAAGTAGAAATTTGGGGAAAGGATGTCCGTATTGTTCAGGACGATATGCCGTCAGAGGTGAAAACGATTTACAAACAATTAATCCAACTTTAGCGAAAGAGTGGAATTATGAAAGAAATAATGGGTTAACACCCATGGACGTATTGCCTAATAGCGGAAAAAAAGTATGGTGGAAATGTAGCGAAGGGCATGAGTGGGAAACGAATGTATATCACAGGACTAACGGAAATGGATGTCAATATTGTTCAGGACGAGAAGTTTTAAAAGGTTATAACGATTTGCAAACAGTTAATCCAACTTTAGCGAAAGAGTGG
>JAGBXH010000350.1 GCA_017629395.1 Clostridia bacterium
CCTCGCCCGTCAGGTTGTTGATGACAAAGATCTTTGCCTTAGCGCCTGCATCTGAGAACGCCTTTGCGCTGTCGTATTCACAGTTTGTACCGGGGAATACGGGAATAATCACCTGAGGCTGTGCCGTCAGAATAGCGGGAGCCTTGGTCTTGCAGCCCTCGGTGTACGCAACGGTGGGAAGTGCACCGTGCTTGTGCTCGATATTGCAGGAGTAAACGCCCTCCAGCTTATTTTCATAGGTTTGGAGCAATGCGTTCAGGCAAACAACCTTGTCACCGTAAGTGATCTTTGCCTCTGCGGTAGTGTAACCCAGCAGCGCACCGTCGATCTCTGCGCCCTCGGCAAGCTCCAGCACAAACGCACCGTAATTGTAGCCGAAGATGGTTTCAAGGGAAACGCTCTGATCAAACGCAAAGCCGATGCCGTTACCCATGCTCATCTTGAGCACGCCCTCGGCAACGCCGCCCAAGGTAGGCGTCCATGCTGCGAGCACCTTGCCCGCTTGCATACCGTTGTGCACGATCTCAAACAGCGCCTTGACGCTCTCTGCTACAGGCAGGCCGTTCTCGCCCTTCTCGGGAGTCAGCAGCACGACCTTGTGACCTGCACCCTTGAACTCACCGCCCACAACCTCGGAGGCATCCCCCGTGGTGACTGCAAAGGAAACCAGCGTGGGAGGTACGTCCAGCTGATCGAACGAGCCGGACATGGAGTCCTTACCGCCGATGGATGCGATCTCGAAATCCTTCTGTGCCATCAGCGCGCCAAGCAGAGCCGCCATGGGCTTGCCCCAACGTGCGGGATTCTGACCGGGCTTTTCAAAATATTCCTGGAAGGTCAGGTAAACGTCCTCAAACTTTGCGCCCTGCGCTACCATCTTGGAAACGGATTCCACAACGGCAAGGTACGCGCTGTGGTAGGGCGACTTTTCGGCGATGAAGGGGTTATAGCCCCACGCCATATAAGAGCAGGTGTTGGTGTGCTTTTTCTCAACCGAGATCTTGTGCACCATTGCCTGGATGGGAGTCAGCTGATGTACGCCGCCAAAGGGCATGAGCACCGTGCCCGCACCGATGGTGGAGTCAAAACGCTCGGACAGACCGCGGCGGGAGCAGATATTCAGATCCCCTGCCAACGCGTTCATACCGTCGGCAAAATCAGCGGGAATTTCCTTTGCAAAATCAGCGGTCTTGGAAAGCTTGATGGCGGTGCGCTTGCTTGCACCGTTGGAGTTCAGGAACTCACGGGACAGGTCTACGATCACCTTGCCGTTCCAGGTCATGGTCAATCTCTTCTCTGCCTTGACGCGTGCGACGCGGGTAGCCTCAAGATTTTCCTCCAGCGCCAGCTCGCAGAAGCGGTCAACGTCCGCGGGAGCGACCACAACAGCCATTCTCTCCTGGCTTTCGCTGATAGCAAGCTCAGTACCGTCCAAGCCCTCGTACTTCTTGGGAACAGCGTTCAGATCAATATCCAAGCCGTCTGCCAGCTCACCGATGGCAACCGATACGCCGCCTGCACCAAAGTCGTTGCA
>JAGBXH010000351.1 GCA_017629395.1 Clostridia bacterium
AGAATGAATGTAAACAGACTCGCCTCTGTTCCAGAGATCCTGGAAGGAGTAGATGATAAGCGTGAGCCACGCAGGCTTAACCATAGGCATTGCGATTACCCAGAAGGTCTTAAGCTCGCTTGCGCCGTCAAGTCTTGCAGACTCCAGTACCGAGTCGTGTACGTTGGTATCCATGAACTGCTTCATCAGGTAAAGACCCAGCGAAGAGCACCATGCGGGAACAATGATTGCCCAGTATGTATCAACGAAGTGCAACAGAGACATCAGCATGAAGGATGCGATTGCGGTAACGGTTGCGTTGAACATCAGGGACAGCTGAACAGCCTGGAACATCCAGCCTCTGCCCGGGAACTTGATCTTTGCAAGCGCGTACGCTGCAAGAGAAGCCAGGAACAGGTGTCCGAAGGTACCCGCTACAGAAGTAAACACGGTGTTGAAAATGTAACGAGAGAACGGAACCCAGGAGGTGTTCATCAAGTTGAACAGGTCAATAAAGTTATCCAGCGTGGGGGACATGACGTAAAATCTGGGGGGATACATCCAAAGCTCATCCAAAGGCTTTACGGACTGCATCAGCACGTAGAGCATGGGAAGGAACATGAATGCACCGAGAATAACGAGTACAAACGTGATACCCGCGTCGCCTCCCGCAGAACGGGCAAGTACGACTTTATGTTTTCTTGTTCTAAGCTTTGCCATATTACGTACCTACCTTCGAAAGCATTCTCTTAACGATGGAGTTTGCACCTACCATGATGCAGAACAGGATTACCGCGATAGCCGAGGAGTAACCCATTTCAAAACGCATACCGCCGTAGTCGTTGAGGTGGTGCATGATGGTGTGTGCTGCGTAGTTTACGGACGGGAATCCGCACAGTGCGTCAACGACGCCACCGAAGCCGAACGCACCGGTGATTGCCATGACTGCACCGAACATCAGCTGCGGCTTCATGTTAGGCAGCGTGATGTAGTAAAGCTCCTGCCAACGGTTCTTGATACCGTCAACCGCACCTGCCTCAAACTGTGCACGGTCGATACCCTGCAGACCTGCAATGAATGCAAGGAACGAAGTACCCAGCGAGATCCAGAGTGCAACGACGATACAAAGCGGCATAACCCACTTTTCATTCTGGAAGAACGCGATTTCTTTTGTGATAATACCGAATTTGATCAGGGTTGCGTTTGCCCAACCGTAGGAGTCTGCCGAGAAAAGCGTACCCCAAATCAGGTAAACGTTACCACCGATGGAGGGAGCGTAGAATACCAGAGTAACAAGTGCTCTGATTCTGGGCGGCAGCTCATTGATGAACCACGCGACCAGGAAGGACATCAGGTAGGACACAGGTCCTACGACGACTGCGAAGATCAACGTATTCTTTACTGCGATGAGGAAGATATCGTCATCGAAGAACAACGAAACGTAGTTGTCCAGGAATACGAAGTTGGGCCATTCAAGCAAGTTAAAGTCTGTGAAGCTGACGACGATAGACAGTACGACAGGCATAACAGTGAACATTGCAAAGAGGATCATATAAGGTGCGACCATGAAGTACGCTACCTTATTGCGTACCACCTCTTTCAAGATCCACTGAGTCTTGGTAAGGTCTTTACGAGTGCCAGCTTTTTTGGTTGCTGTGTTCTTAGACATTTACTCTAATCTCCTTTTCTTGATCTGAAATGATGGTACTTAATTATTGATAGGATTCCAGTGCGGCTGCAGCGTCGCCCAGGAAGTCTGCCAGACAGTAAGCAACAAGCTCGGGAGTCTTTGCGTACTGATATACCTGATATGCGTAGCAAGGATTCTGCTCGTCGTTCTTGATTGCCTCGAACTGTGCCTTGATGTTCTCTTCGGAAGCAATTCCGTAAGCTACCTTGTAGAACATTTCGGAAGCGGTTGCGATATCCGCCATGTTTTCACGCTTGAGTGCATCCTTTGCGTGTGCGATCTCTTCAGCGTACTTGCCTTCGGTATCCAGTGCAGCGAACTGCTCAAGCAGCGCAAGGCTCTGTGCCATACGCTTGGAAGCCAGGGTCTCATCTACCTCGAGAGTTTCCAGACCGAATTCCTTACGCTTTCTGGTGATCTCTTTATTAATGGTAGTAATGTAGCTCATCAGAGACTCGGAGGGGTTCGCGTTGTCGTTGTAAGCAGACAGGAATGCGAACTGGGTGTAACGACCCAGAATGTAAGAGCCGGGGTAGTTGGGCACGGATGCGAGGTTCTCGAACTGTGCCTGAATCTGCTTGAGCTCTGCGGTGGTCCAAGGCAGCTCCTCAAGAGCCTTTCTGTTTGCGGTGTTGTACTTAGCCGCAGGACCGATGATTGCTACCATCTCGTTGGAGTATTCCTGCTGGCAGTTTGCACCGGTGAACCATCTGATATAGTTCCAAGCGCCCGTCTCGTTGGAGCAGCCCTTTACGATAACGCTTGCAGCAACGGAGGATACGGTCTGGTTGTTGATCTTGGTCTCGCCGTTTTCGTCAACGTACAGCGTACCGGGCATGGGACGGAATTCCCACAGACCCTCGATTTCGGTTGCGAATACCTTGAGCTGGTTGTACATACCAACGTAGTCCGCGATCAGAATGGGCATTTCACCGGTTCTGAAACGGTTTGCTGCGTCGTAGGTGTAGGGGAAGTTGTACTGTGTAAACATGTTACACATTCTTTCAAACGCGGTCAGACCCTTCTTGGAGTCGAGGTTGATTCTCATACCGCCGTCTGCATAAAGGTCACCGTTGTCCTGATACAGGAACACGCTGTAGTCGGTGGAAAGACCGATCATCATGTTCTTTGCCTGCAGGTCGGGAATTGCAGCCAGGATATCGTCCCAGGTCTCGGGAACGGGGATATCGTTCTCTGCCAGGATGTCGATACGAACGAACATCATGGTAAAGCCCTGTGCCTCGGGCAGACCGTAGTAGTGCATATCACCGTCGGGATTTTCAACGCCCAGCACCAGCATAGCCGCATCGTTGAAGCTGCTGATGGTGTCGGTCCACTCGGTGTTCGTTGCGAGCGCGCCATCCTTGACCTTCTGCTCACCAACGTTGTTTGCAATGGTGTCTACCTCAAGCAGCGCGGAACGGATCGCGTAGTTGATAACGTCACCCTGTCCAAGACCGAGGTATACGTCAGGACCCTTACCTGCCAGGATAGAAGGAAGCAGCGTGCCGCCTGCGACCAGCTTCAGGTCAACGGCAGTACCGCCGATGTATTCGCCCTTTTCGTTGACACCGGTGTAAGGGCTGAATTCGTTGTTGACAAGGTTTCTGATAACCTGTGCCTGGTCACGGCCGGTTGCGATCCAGACCTCCAGAGAATCCTCTTCGGAAACAACGGACATGGAGCCCATGCTGTTATAGTCACGGAAGAAGGACATGATGAAGGACTTGATCTCGTGCCATGCAGCCTGGAACACGTTTGCCTTTGCCTTTACCTTATAGTTATAATCGGAAGCGTTTGCGCCATACTCCTCGCTGCCGCGGATGACCATGTAGTCAATTTCCAGAGGCTGCGTCTTTGCGCTGGACAGGAACGTACCCAGCGTACCGATGTAGGACTTCAAGCTTTCCAGATTCTTTGCGATCTCGTCCTCGTCGGTACCCATGTCGTGCAGCAGCTTTGCGATCTTCTGCAGCGTACCTACGTTGGAGGACTTCTGACCTGCCATGTTGGTCAGACGCTCGGCAATGGAAACACCGTACTTCTCGGGGTTATCGTTGTCAAGCTTTCTGGAGTTAACGACCATGTCGACCAGAACGTCGGGCATCACGCGAGAGAAGCTGTAATCGCTGTACTCGTCGGGGGTGGTACCGGTCAGCTGAATGATCTGCAGATAGTCGTCGTTGATGACCTCAAGGATCTCCTCAACCTCACGGACGATATCGCCCATGGTACCGAGGGTCACTTCAAGTCTGAGAGTGTAGGTGGTGTTTGCCGCAAGATAGATGGAATACTCCTTGGTCTGACCGTTTGCATCAAGCTCATCGGATGCGAGCTTGGTGGTCTGCCATGCGGAGTCGTAGTTGTACTGCAGCTTTTCCGCCTCCGAGAAGGGAGCGCCGTTGTAGTAGCCTGCATCACCCTCGGAAAGTCCCTGGCTGTACAGCTGCAAGGAGCGGCAGACGAACATACCGTCCAGCACCTTCTGTCTGAAGCGGGTCACGATATCGTACATACCCGCGCCGTTCTCGGTGGTGGTAAAGGTGAATTCGATCCACTGACCTGCGCCCTGCCACTTTTCACCGCCCACGGTGTTGAGCATTACGCGGGTGGTATCGGAGGGAGAGGTTACGGCATTGGTTCTGTCCTCAATCGCGTAAATGGTCTTGGAGGACATGTTGTGCATGTGCTCAGCCTCAAGCTTGATCTCATCCTTACCGGCGGTAAGGTTGCCAAGCTTTGCGGTCAGGTCCGCGATGTAATCCTCGTAGGTTACAACATCCTGTGCAGGATACAGCGTGATGGACTTGATGACCATAGGCTCGTTCTGACCCTGAATGGTCAGCTTGTTCTCGCCTGCTTCCAGGTAGAACTCATACTCACCGGTATAGTAACCGGTAGAGTCGCGCAGGCTGTACTCGATCCATCTGGGAGTCTGTACAGCGGTGGGACGCAGCTCGTTGTTCTCAATGTCGTTTCTGAAGAAGCGGATCTGGTGAGAATCCACGAACTCGGTGCTTGCCACCGTCCATACCTCGGGGAATTCAACCGTTGCGTACACGTTGTACTCGGTCTTGTTCTTGCCGAAGATGTTCTGCTTGATCTCCTCCTTGACGGTAAAGCCGGCAACAAGACCTGCAGCCTCAGCGTCCTTGATAAACGCATCCAGCGCGCTCTTGATGTCAGCAGGAAGATCGCTTTCGGTCACTGCAGCAACGTCCGACACACCATCAATAGAGCCAATGGCATACAGACCCAGCTGATACTCGCTCGACCAGTTCTTGGTCAGCGTCAGATAACGCGCCTCACCGAAGGGCACCTTATCATTGATTTTGAATACGCGCTCGATGGCAGCTGCCTTGCCCTTTACGGGGAAGTACTCGATCTTGATCGCGTACTTTGCGCTGTCCGGCACGTTGACGATCCAGGAAACCTCACCTTCAGAAGAGGTGAAAAGACCCTCGGATACGCCGTCCTTGTCCTTGTCCGCGGGACGAACGTCACCGGCAGCCTGGTCCTTCTCGGACGCAATAAAGCCGGCAAGCGCGTCGATCGTAATGGTCTGAGTAGCCTTGTTGTAGCCCTCGCCCGAATACTTTTCAGAGTATTCACCATACGAAATCGCGTTCAAAAGCTCTTTGATCTCTGCCAGTGCGTCCTTTGTTTCCTCGGACGTAACCGTTTCCTGATCGTTATCCGCAGCAAGGGTTGCCACGGTTCCGCCACCAACCAGGAAGGTCAAAGCCAAAATCAAAGACAGAAGCTTAGTAAATTTCGCTTTTCCCATAAAATTTCCTCCTACCAAGATTTTCGTGAGTTGCCGATATGAGAAGTCGGCTCACATTAGGGGTACGGTGCTTGCCAATAATACCATGCACTGCGGGCAGAATCCGCACTCGCGGGACTCCGCTTGCGCGGAAATTGCCTGCTGCTCTCAAGCACTCGCGTAACGTGGCGTTATCACGCGCGCGCATGGGAACTGACCAAGCATCCGTTCGGAGCGACCAAGTTTCACTCCCGACTTATCCGCAGAATATTGCGCGCTTACACGCACAATCCTCTTGCAAACAGCCCGTGGCATCAGCATTATTGCTATGCAATTGTCTCCGCCGGCAATCGCCGACGTTTTAGATTTTTGCGCCGATAATTCTTTCATCAAATATATCGACGGTCAAAAATAAGGCCATTGCAAGCAACCCGGAACGGTCCGCAAATGCCCTAATATTGATGGGCATATTATATAACAAAGTGGCGTTTCTGTCAAGCGTCCCGCACCCCGCAGGAATGCTCTGATCCCGCGTTTTCGGGCAAAAAAATGCATTCACTGTTTGTTCACACATTTATATTTTCGCTTTTTTGCGGCATGCATTCTCTTTTGAATATCCTTGCATTTTGTCGTTTGTA
The DNA here is from genome assembly GCA_017629395.1 of Clostridia bacterium. GTDB lineage: Bacteria > Bacillota > Clostridia > Oscillospirales > CAG-272 > SVQP01. Next base: position 6,074 of record JAGBXH010000351.1, read on the forward strand.
AATTATATTTACTGTATTTTCACTAATTTCGGGCGTCAGACACACGGCAAGTGTCTGTTTTTGTGCATTATTTTATCAATTTTGTGTCTCTCCGTTCCTGTGTGTAATTTGTATTTACCCTTTCAAAAAACTTGTTTATTCATTTTTTATGCATTATTTAACTTTTTTATTTGGTACTGTTGCACAATTTTAAGGGTCATTTTTTTACGTCTTGACATTTTGCACAAATTTTGCGACAAATACCCAAAATCCAATCCATCCCTTGATTGCCCCTGCCATACTTTACCTATTTTCTTGTAATGTTCCCTATTATTCCCAATTATTTCATCGCGCTTAAAAGCAAGATATTGCACACAAAACCTCATGTATTTCGCAATACCTCTTGCATATTTTCGCACTTTGTGCTATACTGATAGCAGCAAAAGCAAGGAGGTTTTTATGCTTTCCCATCTCTCTAAAATCACCATCACCGAGAAAGGCGAAAAAATGCTTCGCGGCGGTCACGTTTGGGTGTTCGCCGACGAGGTGACCCATATAGACAAGCCCACAGAGGACGGAGATATCGTATACGTTTATTCAGCGAAGGGCAGATATCTCGGCGCAGGCTTTTATAACAGCGCATCCAAGATCCGCGTGCGCATCCTTTCGCGCAACGCAAACGACACCTTTGATCAAAAATTCTGGCAGCGTCGCTTGGAGTACGCCGTTTCCTATCGCCGCAGCGTCATGAAGGGCGACGATTTCAAGTGCTGCAGACTCATCTTCGGTGAAGCAGACTCCTTCCCCGGGTTGACCGTGGACAGATTCGACAATCTCCTTGTAGTACAAGCACTTTCGCTGGGCATCGACCGCATCAAGCACGTGCTGATCCCCGCGCTTGTAGACATTCTGCGCGGCATGGGCGAGCAAATTGACGGCGTTTACGAGAGAAACGACGTTGCCATTCGCCAAAAGGAAGGCTTAGAGGAATACACAGGCTGGTTCGAGGGCTTCTGCCCCGAAAATAACGCTTCGGGATTGACTAAGATCGTCGAAAACGGCATCGTTTACGACGTTGACGTGATAAACGGTCAAAAAACAGGATTTTTCCTTGACCAGAAGTACAACCGTGCCTCCATTCACGCGGTTGCAAAGGGCAAAAAGGTGCTGGATTGCTTCACGCACACGGGCTCCTTTGCGCTCAACGCCGCCATTGCGGGGGCTGCGCACGTAACCGCTGTCGATATTTCAGAGGAAGCAATCAATATGGCGCGTAAAAACGCGCAAAACAACGGTCTTGCGGACAGAATGGACTTTGTCTGCACAGACGTTTTTGATCTTTTGACCGCTATGGCTGACAAAAAGATCCCCTGCGATTACGATTTCATCATCCTTGACCCGCCCGCGTTCACCAAGAGCCGCGACACGCTCAAGAACGCGATCAGAGGCTACCGCGAGATCAACTCCAAGGCTATGAAGCTGCTGCCGCGCGGCGGATATCTTGCCACCTGCTCCTGCTCGCACTTCATGACCGACACCTATTTCAAGCAGATGCTGCACAACGCAGCCGAGGATGCAGGCGTTTCCCTGCGCCAGATCGAAGCGCGCCAGCAGTCCCCCGACCACCCCATTTTGTGGAACGTACCCGAGACGGACTACTTAAAATTCTACATTTTCCAGATCGTATAACGCATTGTGGTTTATTATTAAATCACTTGTTTAGTTTTACGGCATAAAAACAGCAGGCACATGGGGCTGCGAAATAAGCGGTAAAATAATCAAAGACCAATGCTTTCAATAAGTAATTGCCGTAGGCGCTGGCGATCACATATTTCGGCATAGCCGAAATTCTCGCCCCTACGGCTGTTTTTGTTTGGGTTTTACATATTAAAACCACAGCACAGACACCTGTAGGGGCGATCAGTGATCGCCAGCACCTACGGAAACTA
>JAGBXH010000352.1 GCA_017629395.1 Clostridia bacterium
ATAGCGAGAAAATATCAAGATTATGTATCCTTTAAAAGCAGAGCATAACTGTGAGGTTCAAATCCCGTAAGCACTCTCCCGAAAATATCTTTTTTATAGCCCATGCACAAAAAGAAAAGCAACCCATTCGGGTTGCTTTTCTTTTTGCTTGTCGCCCTCGGCGAGTGGGCAACACCTTCACGGGCGCTTTGCGAACAATTCTATCAAGTACATTGGTACGCAATGTTTGAACGAATCAAATCTTTTTTTCGCAGCATCGGAATTGCAGTTTTACTCTGCCGGAATATTGATTTTTCCCCTAAGATGTGTTATAATCAAAATATCAAGCAAGGGGGTACTGCCATGAAAGAGAATTACGCATATAAATACGAGATGCACCTCCATACCTCTCCCTGCAGCGGGGGCGGTGAGGATATTCGTGCCCATATCGACGATCTGATCGGTAAGGGATTTAGCGGCATGGTGGTGACCAACCACTTTTATCTCGGTGACAACAGGGTGGATCGGAATTTGCCGTGGAAGGAATTCGTGGATGCTTACAGGCAGGATTATCTGTATGGCCTGGAATATGCCCGTGCTTTGGATTTTGATTTGTTGTTCGGGCTTGAAGAGCACGTGGGACACGGGCAGGAGATATTGATCTACGGGATTTCGCCCGAGTTGATCGAGGCGCACCCCGAGCTCAAGGGGGCATCGGCAGAGAAATATGCCGAGGTCGTGCACAGCGCGGGCGGGCTGGTTTATCAGGCGCACCCGTACCGTGACCGCCATTATATTACAAAGCCCTTTCCGCTGGAATGCCTGGATTGTCTTGATGGCATTGAGGTACTCAACGCGGGCAATTTCCCGGAGTGGAATGAGAGCGCACGGCGTTTGGCGGATGAGCGCGGGCTTGCTTGCGTAGCGGGCTCGGACGCGCACACCATTGGCACGGCAGGGCGCGCAGGGATCGCGGCAAAAGAGCGCATCAAGAGCAATGAAGACCTTGTGCGCATACTCAAAAGCGGTGCGTATGTGATCATACCAACCGAAGCGTAACGAAATCATGAAAACAAGAGGGAATTATATGGAATACAGAACACTGGGAAAAACGGGATTGCAAATTTCGCGCCTGGGCTTTGGCGGCATCCCGATTCAAAAGATTGATGCAAAGGGCACCAAGGTGCTCGTTGACGAGCTGATCCGTCAGGGCGTGAACTTTATTGACACCGCGCGCGGTTACACCGTCAGCGAGGAGTATTTGGGATATGCGTTGCATGGCGTCCGAGAAAAATTCGTGCTGGCGACCAAGAGCATGGCGCGCACCGAGGAGAGCATGGCGCGGGATATTGAGATCAGCCTGCAAAATCTTTGCACGGACTATATTGATCTTTATCAGGTGCACAATCCAAGTGCCAAGGATCTGGAAACGGTGATGGCGGCGGGCGGGGCCCTTGAGGCTCTGCAAAAAGCCAAGGCAGCGGGCAAGATCGGGCATATCGGTATTACGTTGCACTCCGCAGAGCTGTTTGAGCAGGCACTGGAGCTGCCGTGGGTGGAAACCGTGATGTTCCCTTATAATATTGTAGAAACACAGGGCGAAGAGCTGATCGCGCGCTGCGCAGAGAAAAATATCGGCTTTATCTGCATGAAGCCCTTGGCGGGCGGTGCGATTGACGACGCAGAGATCGCCATGCGTTTTATCGTCAGCAACAGGGACGTGACCGTGATCATTCCCGGTATGGCGGACGTGTCTGAGATCGCGCAAAACGTGCAGGCGGTCGGCAACACGGCAGAGCTGAGCGAGGCGGAGAAAGAAAAGGTGCAAGCCATCAGAGCGCAGCTTGGCACAAACTTCTGCCGCAGATGCAATTATTGCGCACCCTGCGCGGCAGGCATCAATATCCCGGGCGTATTTCTGTTTGAGGGATATTACAGCCGCTATGATCTCAAGGATTGGGCGAAGAGCCGCTATGAGAGCCTAAGCAAGACCGCGTCCGATTGCATTGGCTGCGGGGATTGCGAGAGCCGTTGCCCCTATTCGCTGCCGATCAGACAGATGCTTGGCGACGTGGCTAAGGTGATGGGGAAATAAAGCACCGAATTCCATGTATAAAAGACCGATATACGATCTGCTCCGCGTGCAAAAACGCGGAGAATATATCATTTTGCAGGGCGCGTAAGGCGCAAAAGGAGAACACCATGTACAGACATCCTGTATCCAAGTCATTTTCAGCGGATGCGTTCCGCACCCCCCAAGGGGAGCATGCGCCCATTTATTCTTGGGTATGGAATGCCAAGCTCAGCCATGAGCAGACCGACGCGCAGCTGGACGAAATGCAACGCCTTGGCATTCGCGCGTTTTACATCATTCCCGAGCCCACCTATTTCCGTCCCACCAGCATGCCTACTGAGCTGGAGCCGGACTATCTGACCCCCGAATATTTTGCGCAATACGAATACGCCATTCGCGCGGCAGCAGCGCGCGGCATGCATTGCTGGCTGTACGATGAAGGCGGCTGGCCCTCGGGCGGTGCTTGCGGCAAGGTGCTCGCGGCGCATCCCGAGACCAATAAGCAGCTCTTGCACCACGCCTCGCACACCTATGCGGCAGGCGAGACGCTGACTTATCACCACGAGAACACCATTGCGGTATTTTGCGGCACCGAGCAGCTTGACCCCGGACACGTGTTTGACAAGGAATCGACCGTGGAGGAATATTACACCCAGGGCGTGACCAGGTTTGGACCCAACGGTCCGCTGTGGCCCGATTATCCCGATCTGACGAGACGGGATGCCACCGATGCCTTTATTGAAATGACGCACGAGGGCTATCGCCGCGTGCTGGAAGATACCTTTGGCTGCCACGTTTCCGCCATGTTTACCGATGAGCCCAAGGCTCCCGGACAAGCCATTTGCTACCGCGAGCTGATGCAGGATTTCCGGGCGCAGTACGGTGAGTCCATCGTGCCGTACCTGCCCATGATCGCAGGTGTGGCAGAGCCGGATGAGCGCGGTGCGCAGGTGCTGCGCAGGTGGTACGATTTTTGCAGCCGCAGATTCTGTGATGCGTTCTTGAACGCCTGCAAGCAATGGTGCCACGACCACAATTTGCTTTTTACGGGGCATATGGACCAGGATCACCTGCCCAACGGATGCACCACGGGCGGTTGCAGCTATCATCTGATGCGCACGCTGCGCTGCCTTGACATTCCGGGCGTGGACGTGATCTGGCGTCAGATTTATCCGGGGCAGGAGCAAGTGATGCCTACGGGCGAGCGGATCGCGCAAAACGGCTTTTTCCCGCGCTATGCGTCTTCTGCCATGGAGCAGATAGGCGGTAGCTATGCCATGTCCGAGACCTTTGCGGTGTACGGAAACGGTTTGACCTATGCGCTGATGCGCCATTGCCTTGGCTATCAGGCGGTGCGCGGCATCAACGTCTTCAATATGATGCTGATCTCTTACGGACGCCACGGGTACATGCAGGCAGGCGAGCAGCCCACCTTCCATGAGGCACTGCCGTATTTTGCCGATCTTGCAGGGATCAACCGCTATGCCGAGCGACTTTCCTACGTGGTTTCGGTGGGCGAGCGCGTGTGCGATACCGCGCTGTATTATCCCGTCAGCGATTTTTGGGTGAGCAACCGCAGCGAGGCACTTTCCCGTGCGTTTGAGGCGTTGGGACGCGCGCTGGAGGATCGCGGAATTGATTTTGATATTGTGGACGATGACGTGCTGGCGGATGCCGAGGGCGTTGACCAAGGACAGATCCGCATCGGAAAAGCGGTGTATACCAAGCTGGTCGTACCGTCCGAGGCGTACCTGTGCGAGGAAACGCGCGCTGCTTTGGCACGCTTTTGCGCAGGCGGCGGCAAGGTGCTGTATTCTGTGGACGAGCTGCACCCCACCGTGCAGCTGCGCGGTGCGCATGAGCGCGTGCGCGTCATGCATCGTCACTTAGAAAACGGGGAGATGTATTGCCTGTTCAACGAGTACACCGAGGCGGTGGCGTATTGCTTGCAGGTGCCCAAGGGCAATGCGTATCGCCTGGATCTGGAAAGCGGTGCGCTGTATGCCTGCAAGGTTTGCGATGCTGGCGTATGTGTCAGCCAGGAATCGGGTGAGACGGTGGCGATTTTGGTTACGGATCAGATTTTGGATGCAAAGCAAATGCCGTGCGGTACGTGCAGCACGGTGGTGCCCGCGCAATATACCTTGATTCCCGGAAACGGCTTTGCGTTTGGCGATGCAGGAATCCGCACGCAGCCATGCGAGCAAGCCCCGATGTCCGTCACACTTGGCGCATGGGAGAGCTATCTTGGCAAGTCGTTCTCGGGTAGTGCCACCTATGAAACCGCGTTTGATTGCGCGCATCCCGCGCAGATCTGTGCATGCGTTATCGAGATTGGCGAGGTGCAGTACACCTGCGAGGTCAAGGTCAACGGCGTGTCGGTAGGAGTAGGCTTGATGGCACCCTACCGCTACGAGGTGCCTGCCGCACTGCTAAGGCAACACAACGTGGTGCAGCTGCGCGTGACCAATACGCCTTCCAATCAGTACCTTTGCACCGACTTTTTCGATCAATACCAGCCCTGGCAGCTCTCGCCGTACTACGTCAAGGAAAAGGCGTTCATGCAGGATACGGCAGGCGGCGGCTTGATCGGACCTGTGAAAATTCATTTGTATGAAGCATAAAGGAGGCTATGCTATGACCGAGCTGGAGATATTGGAGGGCATTCGCCGCGAGATGGAGACTATCCCCGGACATTTGGGCTTTTACTACAAAAACCTTGTGACGGGGTTTGAATACGGCATCCGAGAAGAGGAGATCTACGGTGCGGCAAGCGTGATCAAGTTCCCGCTGTTTTTGCACGTGCTTGCAGAGTGTGAAAAGGGAAACATGTCGCTTGACGATAAGATCGTGACCGAGGAGAGCGACAAGGTGCCCAGCTGCGGTGCGCTGAATATGTTCACGGGTAGTATAGAAACCGATATCCGTACCGTGTGCCGTCTGATGATTTGTCTTTCCGACAACACCGCTACCAATCGGCTGATCCGCTATTTTGGCTTTGAAGACATTGAGCGCGGCTTTGCCGAGATGGGGCTTGAAAAGACGCGTATTCGCCGCAAGCTGTTTGACCGTGCGGCGGCTGCACAGGGCAAGCAGAATTCCATCAGCCCCAAAGAGCTTGGTGTGCTCTTGGAAAAGCTGTATCGCGGGGAGTATATCAACAAAGAGGTCAGCGATTACGCAATAGAGGTGCTTTCCGAGCAGCAGATCGGGCATAAGCTGGCAGGGAAGCTTGGCGAGAACGTACAGATCGCGCACAAAACGGGCGAGGATGACGGGCTGAGCAACGATATCGGCATCGTGTATGCCGATCAGCCCTTTGTCATTTGCTTTACGGGGCATGATACCGACGTGTACCCCTGGGAGGATCTGATGCGTCGGAGCACGTACGATTTGTATTTCGCCAATACGGCAGGCGCAGAACGGAGTCAAGATGATTAAGCTGCTAAGTCCGGTGAACGGACAGGAAATCTCGCTGCAAACCGAAATACAAAAGCAATTTTTTGCAGATGAATTGCATCGTGCGCAAATGGACGGTGCTTTGACCTTTCAATGGTATGACCTGAAAAGGCAGGGGGAGGATCACTCTGCACCCGCTCCCGTTGTGTTTTCCTGGCAGGAGAGCGAGTGTGGCAATGAGCAGGCAGCGTATTATTTGTTGGTGTCCGAGCGTGCGGATATGCGTGATGCCTGGTATTATGTAACGGAGCAGACCGAGCATGCCGTGTACAATCTCAAAGTCAACACCGCTTATTATTGGTGCGTGCAGCGCAATGGCAAGCGAAGTGAGATTGCGTCCTTCAAAACGGCAGATACCCTGCCGCGCTGCATCAAGATCGATCATATTTCCAACGTGCGCGATATGGGCGGCTACCGCGTCAAGGGCGGCAGAATTCGGCAGGGCTTGCTGTACAGAGGCGGTGAGCTTGAGCTGCACATGCAGCTGTGCGACAAAGGGGCGCGGGAGCTTTTACGCTTGGGTGTGAGAACCGAGCTGGATATGCGAGGGGAAGCACGCGGGCAGGTGGATTTTACGACCGCCGAGGCGCTTGGCATTGCGCGTATTTACGTGCCGAGTGTGCCGTATGAAAATGTGTTTGATCCCATGCATGCAGAACAGCTTCACCGCTTTTTCGAAGTGCTGACCGAGCGTGCAAGCTATCCCGTATATTTCCATTGCTGGGGAGGTGCGGACAGAGTCGGCACATTTGCATTTGTGATCGGTGCAGCGTTGGGAATGCGATACGAGGATCTGATTGACGAGTATGAGTTTACGGGGCTTTCGATTTGGGGCGTGCGCTCCCGCAATTACCAAGACTTTCAAGCGTTTCTGAAAAGATTTATGGACCTTCCCGGTATGACCCTGCAAGAGAAGGCGCATGCCTTTCTTATGCAGTATGCGGGCATTACGCGCGAGCAGATCGCAGCCATTGAGGAGATTCTCGTTGAGAAAGACGGGAAAGACTAACTTTTTCTGTGTTTTGCAATATGATTATCATAACATTTGGAGGAAAACGACATGAAAACAATCGTCATTACGGGCTCGGGCAGAGGACTGGGATTTGAACTGGCAACGCGCTTTCGCAAGGCGGATTTCAACGTGGTGCTCAACGACATCAATCCTGCACAGCTGGAAACCGCAAAGCAGAATTTGGAGCAGATCAGCGGCGCGGGCAAGGTGGTTGCTTGCGTGGGTGACGTTTCAGACTTGGAGAGCATGCAGCATTTGGCAGCGTATGCGGCAGAGAGCTGCGGCAGCATTGATATCTGGGTCAACAATGCGGGCATCAATCAGCCCATGAAGGCGATCTGGGAGCTGACCGAGCGTGAGATCGGACTTGTGCTTGACGTGGATCTCAAGGGCGCAATCTTTGGAAGCAAGGTAGCTATGGAATACATGGCAGGGCAGGGAAGCGGCGCGATCTATAACATGGAGGGCTACGGCAGCAACGACGCCATGATGCTGGGCTTGAATATGTACGGCACAAGCAAGCGCGCGGTGACGCACTTTACGCAGGCTCTTGCAAAGGAGAGCGAGGAGCGGCAGACCGGCGTGCTTGTGGGCAGACTCAGCCCGGGTATTATGATCACCGATTTCACCACGGGTGCTCTTGGCGGCAAGGGAAATATCGACCTGCCCGAGAAGACCAAGAAGGTGTATAACATTTTGGGCGATTATCCCGACGTGGTTGCGGATTTCCTGGTTGCCAAAATGCTGAAAAACACCAAGAACAATGCGCACATCGAGTGGTTGACGGGCGGCAAGGCTGCTTGGCGTTTCATGACCGCAGCGTTCAATAAGCGCGATTTCTTTGCGGAAAAGTAATAAAAAACAGCCCGATGGGGCTGTTTTTTACTTATCTTTCTCCATCCCACTCTGCCATGAATTCGTCGATAAAATCGCGCATGTATTGCTCGCGCTGCTTTGCAATGCGCTTAGCGGTATCGGTGCTCATCATGTCGGTCAGCAAAAACAGCTTTTCATAGAAATGATTGATCGTGGTGGAGTTGTTTTGGCGGTATTCCGCTTCGGTCATATTGGTCTTGGGTGCAATATCGGGGTGATGCATCAGCCGCCTATGGCTGCCGCCGTACGCAAAGGCGCGAGCGATGCCCATTGCGCCAATCGCATCCAGGCGGTCTGCATCCTGCGCGCATTTGCCTTCAAGCGTGGCAGGCGTGACCGAGTCCGTGCCCACGTAGGAAATTTCCCCGATCATGCGGCAGATCTCGTCGGCTGCTGCCTGTTCCACGCCGTTTTGTGCCAAAAATCTGCGCGCGTTGTCTTTGTTTTGATGCGTAGCGGGGGAGAGCTTGACGTCGTCCACGTCGTGGAGCAGCGCGATCAGCTGCACGGTCTGCACGTCCGCGCCCTCGCGCTCTGCCAGATGCGTTGCCATACGGTATACGCGAAGCGTATGAAAATAGTCGTGACCACTGAAATCGTTTTCAAAGATTTGCTTGACGTATGCCAAGGCGTTTGCTGCAATGGTTGGTTGCATGATGAATTCCCCCAATTGTGCTTGATACCGTGATTATACCACAAATGCGCGTCGATTGCAAGCCCGAACCTCTTTGCAGCTATTGACTTTGCAAGGTACATATGCTAAAATAATGGCAATATTGTGAGTTGGAGGGGATAGGTATGAACGCGCTGACTGTCGTGATTTTGGCGTTTTCCGCGCTGGGCGCTGTCGATTGGCTGATTGGCAATAAGATCGGCGTAGGCAAGGAATTTGAACGCGCGTTTTTACTGTTTTGCCCCTTGGCACTCTCCATGCTGGGCATGATCGTCATAGCGCCTGCCGTGGGCGTGTGGCTCTCGCCGCTCTTTGACGGATTTTATGCGCTTTTCGGTATTGACCCTTCCATCATCCCCGCTTCGCTGCTGGCAAACGATATGGGCGGTGCGGTACTGGCGCAGAGCGTGAGCAAGAGTGCGCAGCTCGGCAATTACAACGCCTTTATCGTGTCCTCCATGATGGGCTGCGTGATATCCTTTACGCTGCCTTTTTCCCTGGGGCTTGTGCGCAAGGAGCAGTATCCGCAGCTGTTTGTGGGTCTTTTGTGCGGTATTGCGACGATTCCTGTCGGTTGTTTGATTGCAGGACTTGTCTGCCGCGTGCCCTTCGGTGCGCTTTTGCTTGATCTGCTGCCCTTGATCATTGTCGGGGGCTTGATCACGCTGGCTCTGCTCTTTTTCAAAAAGGCATGCATTCGGTGCTTTGCCGTGCTTGGGCACGTCATGCGCGCTATCTCGCTTGCGGGACTTGCGTGCGCGATCTTTACGTTTTTGACGGGCGTGGTGATCACCCCGCATTTCGATACGCTGCAGAACGGTGCATTGGTCTGCGCCAACGCCTGCGTGACGCTTTCGGGGGCTTTGCCGCTGATGTATTTGCTGACAAAGTTGCTGCATAAGCCGTTGAACGCCGTGGGCGCAAGGATCGGCATCAACGACGTTTCCGCGATTGCCTTTCTCGGCACGCTTGTGACCAACGCCTCCACGTTTGGTACGATGGACAAGATGGATAAAAGGGGAGCGGTGCTCAATGCTGCCTTTGCGGTGTCGGCATCCTTTGCACTGGGAGATCATCTGGCGTTTACCATGGCGTATGACGGCACGTACGTGCTGCCCATGATCGTGGGCAAAATCGTTTCGGGCGTTTGCGCCGTGCTGCTGGCATTTGTTATGATGCGCGAGAAAAAAACGATACATTGATGAAAGGGTTTGGGGATGGAGAACATTCAGAATTTACATACGCATACCATGTATGCGGACGGCAAGGACACGCCGCGCGAGCTTGTGCAGCGCGCGATTGCGCTGGGCATGACGGGCATTGGCTTTTCGGAGCATACCTATATGGCGTTTTCCGATTATCCGTATCAGATGCGCGTTGAACAGATGGTGGACTATCAGGCGGAGATTCTTGGCCTCAAGCAGGAATACCGCGGTGTGATCGACGTGTTCTGCGGTTTGGAATACGAGTTTTATTCCGACGTGCCGACCGAGGGCTTTGACTATCTGATAGGCTCGGTGCATTATTTGGAGATCGACGGCAAAATACTTGGCTTTGACCGCGGACTTGCCGAAACGCTTGCATACGTGCAAAATCATTTCGGCGGTGACGGATTGCAGTTTGCCAAGCAATATTATGAAACAGTATCAAGATTGCCCGAAAAAGGAAATATCGACATCATCGGACATTTTGACCTCTTGACCAAGAATAACCAAGCGGGAAAGTTTATTGACACATCGTCAAAGACCTATCTGGATTACGGCAAGGAGGCTATTCACGCCCTGCAGGGTAAGATCCCGTTTTTTGAGGTCAACACGGGCGCGATCTCACGCGGCTACCGCACCGATCCGTATCCGCAGATGGAGCTTTTGCGGGAATTTGCCGCTTGCGGCTTTGGCGCAATGATCACCTCGGATTGCCATAACAAGGCATTCCTCGATTGCTCCTTTACCGAGGCAAGGGAGCTTCTGATGGAGGCAGGCTTCAAGTCGAGATGGATTCTGACCGACGACGGTTTTCGGGAGGTGGCAATATGAGCGTGTTGTCGATCGTCATACTGATATTTTCTGCGCTGGGCGCAGTTGACTGGCTGATCGGCAACAAGATCGGCGTGGGCAAGGAATTTGAGCGCGCGTTTCTGCTGTTCTGCCCCATGACGCTTTCCATGTTGGGCATGATCGTCATAGCCCCTGCCGTGGGCGTGTGGCTCTCCCCGCTCTTTGATGGGTTTTACAATGCGTTCGGGATCGATCCTTCCATCATTCCCGCCTCGCTGCTGGCAAACGATATGGGCGGTATGGCACTTTCGCAAAGTGTGAGCAAAAGTGCGCTGATGGGCAATTACAATGCTTTTATCGTGTCCTCCATGATGGGCTGCGTGATCTCCTTTACGTTGCCGTTTTCACTTGGACTTGTGCGCAAGGAGCAATATCCGCAGCTGTTTTTGGGCATGCTTTGCGGCATTGCCACCATTCCCGTGGGCTGTGTGGTTTCGGGCTTGATCTGCCGTGTGCCTCTTGGGGCGCTGATGCTTAACCTGCTGCCCTTGATCATCGTCGGGGGCTTGATCACCCTGGCGCTGCTCTTTTTCAAAAATGCCAGCATCAAGTGCTTTGCCGTGCTTGGACAGGTCATGCGCGCCATCTCGCTTACGGGACTTGTGTGCGCGATCTTTACGTTTTTGACCGGTGTGGAGATCAGCCCGTATTTTGATTCTTTTGAAAACGGTGCACTGGTTTGCGCCAACGCCTGCGTGACGCTTTCGGGTGCTTTGCCGCTGATGTATCTGCTCGCCAAAGTGCTCGATAAGCCGCTGAACGCCATTGGCTCCAAGATCGGCATCAACGGTGTTTCCGCAATCGCGTTTCTCGGTACGCTGGTGACCAACGCCTCCACGTTTGGCACTATGGAGAAAATGGACAAAAAGGGTGCTGTGCTCAATTCCGCCTTTGCCGTGTCGGCAGCGTTTGCGCTGGGTGGACATTTGGCGTTTACCATGGCGTTTGACGGCACGTACGTGCTGCCCATGATCGTGGGCAAAATCGTTTCCGGCGTTTGCGCCGTGCTGCTCGCGCTTGTCATGTATAAGGAAAAGCCGCAAAAAACGAATTGAATGATATACAAAAAGAACAGCCCGATTGGGATGACAAATTAGCGGTAAAAATATGTGAAGCAGAAGTCTTTATAGGCTTCTGCTTTTGCTATGGAGATATTACGCGCAGAAACCGATTGTATTCGCGCTCTCCCCCCCTGCGCTTGGAACAAGCCTGCGCCAGCCTCCCCCCTCCCGGAGGGGGGCTTGATGGTAGCATCTCGCTTTTCTGAACCGAAACGCAACTGACAACGGTAACTTGAATTACCGAAATCTATGTGAAAACCGATAATTCAGCGGTCAACTTAAAAAGAATGAGCAGACCGCCTACATAGCCCCCCTCCGGGAGGGGGGAATATCAGCGCTGCCCTGTGCCAAGCGCAGGGGGGAGAGCGCGAATAGAATGGATTTATGACGCAAATGCGGCAACAAAATTTGCTGCATTGCATAAAAAAGCAGGAATCTGCTCAAAATCGAACAAATTCCTGCTATTTTCCCGTTATTTCGGCAGCCCCATGGGGCTGTTTTTTATGTTTTACGTGGTTTCTCTCGTCAGTTTCTTGACCCACTTGTAGCGGTTTGCCTTGATGGCAGCGGCTGCGCACTTGAAGAGCTGGTCGCTGTTCAAGCAGAACAGTACCGCCGTGGGCGGCCAATGGAAGACGAATGCGCCAAGGAAGGACAGGGGGAGCACGATGCCCCAGATGCTGATCAGGTCATTGATAAACACAAAACGAGAATCCCCACCGCCGCGCACGATGCCGATGTTGACGGGCATTTGGTATGCCGTGCCCATGCCCGTGATGCAAAGGACGAGCAAAAAGTTCTTTGCAATGGCGTAGGTTTCGGGGGTCAGATCGTAAAATTCCAGGATAAACGAGCGGATGATGAACAGGGAAATGCCCGTGATCGCGCTGATGCAAAGGAAGATGACCTGCACGGTTCTTACGTACTCGCGCAGCTTTTGCATGTCGCCCTTGCCCACCGTTTTGCCGATGATGATGCCTGTTGCGGATGCCGCGCCCACCGCCATGACCTTGAGCATCTGAAACAGCGTGCTTGCAATCGAGTTGGCGGCAATCGCGCTGTCGCTGAGGTTACCGAGAATGACGTTTTGCAGCGCGACCGAGCTGCCGAAAATAAAGGATACCATCACGAAATACGCGCAATGCTTGTAGTAATCGCGGAATAGGGAAAAGTCGGTTACAAAAAGGTCTTGCTTGCGCACGCGCAGGCGTTTGTCAATGAAAATATAGTATGCGAGAATGATGCAGAATTCCAGCGCGCGGGCGATCAGCGTACCGATGGCGGCACCGCGCACGCCCAGCTCGGGCGCACCGAGGTTACCCTCAATGAGCATATAGTTGATGGAACAGTTGACGACTAACGCGATAGCGGACACAATGGTGGAAATGCGCACGATCTCCACGGTGCGCAAAAGCGCGAGCAGCGTGGTGCTCAGGGCAAAGAGCAGGTAGGTCCAGCGCACAATGGAAAGGTACTGCACGCCCTGCTCAATGATCTCGGCAGAATCGGAGAACAGCCCCAGGATCTGATAGGGGAACAGGCTGGTCAGGGTAAAGAGCAGTACCCCCAAGAACGCGCCGCCCAGCACAGCCGCCTTGCCAAGCTGCTTGATGGGCGCGGTGCGACCCTGCCCCCAGTATTGGCTGCCCATGGTCACAAGCGCGTCACCAATGCCGATGGTGAGCTGCTGGAACAAAAATTGCAGGGAATTGACGGCTGCCACGCCCGAAAGCGCGGTCTCGCTGTAGCCGCCTATCATCAAATTGTCCGCTAAGTTGACGCTGAGCACGATCGCGTTTTGCAGCACGATCATGAAAAACAGCCGCCAGAACGAGCGGTAAAAGTCCTTATCTTTGGTCAGAAGCATGCATGCCTCCCGTTTTGATCAATATTGACCTTATTGTAGCATATCCGAGCGGATTTGTAAAGAGGCGGACGACCATGCGCAACGAAAAGTTTGCAAAGAGGCTTGGCGCGACGAGGCATGCGTATCAAACAGCAACAGCAAGAGCCTTTGTTCCTGACAGAAAAATTGTAATTTTCAAAAAAAATTTAAAAAAAGTCGGACATTTTTGCGAAAAAAAGCGTCTATATAGGTGAAGGGGCATTTGAGTGCCGCGCAAATGCAATTCTTGACAATTTTTCCTCGACATGATATAATGAAAAAAAGGAGATCGCACAGCGGCGCGACTGACGAGCAGGCACGGCGGATCATAGAAAAGCACTCTGGATGCTATACCGTGAGCGATTTTGAGCGTTTGGACGTTGCAACGCGCAACAAGTATTTGAAGATTCTCAAGCAAGAGGGCTTGTCAATTCGGCAGATCAGCCGCTTGACGGGCGTGAGCTTTGGGATCGTGAGAAACGTGTAAAAGGATGCGTGTCCCCTGCGACGCGCGAAACTCGGGCAAAACGAACAACTAAAACCGAGTGCACAGAGAACCGTCCCCTGTGTTAGGGCAAAAACCAGCCCCGCGGCGTGACAAAATTGCTCAGAAATAAAGCCCAAGTGAAATAGCGTAACACAATCGTCCCGATGTAACAGAGAACCGTCCCCTGTTACATAATCATTTGAAGATTTTCTTCATTGCGATGAAGCAAATCATTTTTTAGGAGGTGTAAAAACATGTTGGAAAACCACGCGATTGATTTTTTAAATGGAAAAATTGATATGCACGCGTTTCAACAACTATGCCAAGATACCTACACAAAATGTGTATCCGAGAAAAATTTTCAGTATAACTTAGATGCAATAAAATGCCTTCCGTTTATTCATTATTTTGCCTTTCCGGAACATGGCACAAGTGTTGATGAGTTTAAAGG
>JAGBXH010000353.1 GCA_017629395.1 Clostridia bacterium
ATGCTATAATACATCTGTTAAGCTTATTTCTATAAGGAGAAAATTATCATGAAGAGAATTCAGACTATCCAGACCCGTGATCTCGCTAAGAGCGTAAACAACGGTGGTTGCGGCGAGTGCCAGACCTCCTGCCAGTCCGCTTGCAAGACCTCTTGCGGCGTTGCTAACCAGGAATGCGAGGCTAACAAGGACTAATGACATAGTCCAATGAACGGGGCTGAGGCAATTTGCCGTAGCCCCGTTACTTTTGAAAAAGGAAATTACAAAAAAAATGATTCACCAGTATAAATTAAATGGATATAACATCGTACTTGACGTATACAGCGGCTCGGTGCACGCAGTGGACGAGATCGCATATGATATGATTGCCATGTACGAGGAGAATGATAAACAAACGATCATCGACGCCATGATGGCAAAATACGGTGAGCGCGAGGACGTGACCGAAGCAGAGCTTGCCGAGTGCTATGACGACATTACCGCACTTGCCGAGCAGGGCAAGCTGTTCGCGCCCGACGTTTACCGCGACAAGGCGTTTGATTTCAAGAACAGGAACACGGTTGTCAAGGCGCTTTGCCTTCACGTAGCGCACACCTGCAACCTCAACTGTGAATATTGCTTTGCCGCGCAGGGCAAATATCACGGTGACAGAGCTGTGATGTCCTTAGAGGTCGGTAAGGCTTCCATCGATTTTCTGATCAAGCATTCCGGCACGCGCCGCAACCTTGAGGTAGACTTCTTTGGCGGCGAACCCTTGATGAACTTTGACGTGGTCAAGGAGATCGTGGCATACGCACGCAGCATCGAAAAGGAGCATAACAAGAACTTCCGCTTTACGCTGACCACCAACGGCGTGCTTGTCGATGACGAGGTCATCGAGTGGGCAAACCGCGAGTGCCACAACGTTGTGCTTTCCTTGGACGGCAGAGAAGAGGTGCACGACAGACTGCGCAAAACGGTCAACGGCAAGGGCAGCTACGCGACCATCGTGCCCAAGTTCCAACACTTTGTAGAAAAGCGCGAGGGCAAGGGCTACTACCTGCGCGGTACTTATACGCGCAACAACCTTGACTTTACCAATGACATTTTCCATATGATCGATCTTGGCTTTGACCAGCTCTCCATGGAGCCCGTTGTGTGTGCTCCCGAAGACCCCTATGCGCTTCGGGCAGAGGATCTGCCCGTGCTGTTTGAGCAGTACGAAATTCTTGCCAAGGCACAGATCGAGCGCCGCAGAGAGGGCAAGCCCTTTACCTTCTATCATTACATGCTCAACTTAGAGCACGGTCCCTGCGTCTACAAGCGCATCAGCGGCTGCGGCTCGGGCACCGAGTATATGGCTGTCACCCCTTGGGGTGATCTCTACCCCTGCCACCAGTTCGTTGGTGAAGAGGAATACAAGTTGGGCGACCTTTGGACGGGCGTGACCAATACCGCGTTGCGCGATGAGTTCAAGCTGTGCAACGCATATGCAAGACCCGATTGCGCGGATTGCTGGGCAAGAATGTATTGCTCGGGTGGCTGCGCAGCAAACGCATACCATGCAACAGGCTCGATCAAGGGCGTGTACGAATACGGCTGCGAGCTGTTCCGTAAGCGTATTGAGTGCGCTGTGATGGTCAAGGTTGCAGAATATCAGGACGGCATTGCCGCATCGGAGAGCGATTGCTCCGATTGCGAGTCTTGCGAGCAGTAAAAACGCTACGCAAATGCCTTGTTCAATCGCATGAGGAATGAATGATGGCATTTTCAAGTAAAACCCTACAAACCTTAGAATTTGATAAGGTCTGCGCCATGCTTGCCGAGCACGCTCACACCGACGGTGCGCGCGCCATGGCAATCACGCTCTCTCCCTCGGATGATCCCGATGAGATTCTGCGCAGACAAAGAAGAACCACCGATGCAAAAAGGCTGCTTGACGTCAAGGGTACGCCCTCGTTTGGCTACGTGCGCGACGTGGGCGAGATCTGCGAGCGCGCCGATAAGGGCGCGGTGCTCTCGCCGCGTGAGCTTTTGGACGTAGCCAACGTGCTGCGCACCGCGCGTCTGCTGGTGGATTATTGCCACGGCAATCATATCTTTGATACCGTGCTGGACGAGATCTTCGACCGCCTGACCCCCGATCGCAAGCTGGAGGAGCGCATCACGCGCGCCATTGTGGCGGAGGATCTGATCGCGGACGAGGCGTCACCTGCGCTGGCGGACATCCGCCGCAAGATCCGTTCAACCAACAGCTGCATCAAGGAAACGCTGCAAAAGTACGTGCAGGGCGGCACACATGCCAAGTACCTGCAGGAAAATATCGTCACCAGCCGTAACGGCAGATACGTCATTCCCGTCAAGACCGAGTATAAAAACGAGGTCAAGGGTCTGGTGCACGACACCTCGTCCTCGGGCGCTACCTTGTTTATCGAGCCTATGGCTGTGGTTGAGGCAAATAACGAGCTGCGCGTGCTGCAGTCCAAGGAGCAGCATGAGATCGAGCGCATCCTTGCCGAGCTTTCCGAGGCGGTCAGCAATGCAACCGGTATTTTAACACTGAACTATTATAATATTGTAACTCTTTCGTATTGCTTCGCTTGCGCGGAGCTGTCTGCAGCCATGAATGCGTCCGCACCTGCACTTTCCGAGGACGGAACCTTCCGCCTGGTGCGTGCAAGACACCCCTTGATCGACCGCGACCGTGTCGTACCCATCAACGTCAGCCTTGGCGGTGAGTGCGGATACGATACCGTGATCATCACGGGCCCCAATACGGGCGGTAAGACGGTCACGCTCAAAACGCTTGGCCTGTTTGCGCTGATGGCACAGTCGGGATTGCACATCCCCGCAGATCAGGAGTCTGTCGTACCTGTGCTGCACGCGGTGCTGGTAGACCTTGGCGACGAGCAGAGCATTGAGCAATCGCTCTCCACCTTCTCCTCGCACATGGTCAATATCGTGGATATCATGAAGCAGGTCGGGGAACATACGCTGGTGCTGTTCGACGAGCTTGGCGTGGGAACGGACCCCGTCGAGGGCGCGGCACTTGCCGTGTCCGTCATTGAGTCGGTGCGTGCTGCGGGAGCTATGTGCGCTGCCACCACCCACTATGCGGAGCTCAAGGCATTTGCGCTCAATACCCCCGGTGTAAGAAACGCATCCTGCGAGTTTGACGTGGAGACGCTGCGCCCTACCTATAAGCTGATCATCGGCACGCCCGGTAAATCCAACGCGTTTGCCATTTCGGAAAAGCTGGGGCTGTCCACCGATATTATCGGCAGAGCGCAGGAGCT
The DNA here is from genome assembly GCA_017629395.1 of Clostridia bacterium. Classification (GTDB taxonomy): domain Bacteria; phylum Bacillota; class Clostridia; order Oscillospirales; family CAG-272; genus SVQP01. The sequence goes on from JAGBXH010000353.1 coordinate 3,276, forward strand.
GATCAGTGCGGATAACC
>JAGBXH010000354.1 GCA_017629395.1 Clostridia bacterium
CGCCAAGGTCAATTCCGATACGGTACATAATATATCCTCTCTTTTCCGCGGCGGATCAGCCACCGCTCTTTTTCGTATTTTATTATACTAAAATGTTAAGGCTTTGTCAATCGCATAGCGGCATTTTTTGCAGATTTTTATCCACCTGCACGGCCATGCCATCAAACGTCCGACAAATGTGCTGCGTGTCCTCGGGCGAATAATAGAAGTGCTTGGATGCGGGCAAAAACTCGCCTTTTGCATGCGGGTTCTGCAAAAACGGCTTAATTGATCTGCGCCCCACCACCTCATCGCGATAGGATTGCAGGGCGATCATGGGTAATTCATACGCCGCAATATGCCTGCGCGTGTATCTTGCTATGGCAAACAAGTCAAGAAAGCGCGGGATACTTGCAAAAAGCTCCCATAAAGGAATTTTGTAAACGTCCACACCACAGCACGCGCGTGCCGCAGCTGTGCAGGGATCGTTTTTCTCGGACCTGAAATTGATCATGCGGACGGCGGTATATACGATAGGCGGATCACATTTCGGATACAAGGCAGCCCCCAAGAACAGCATACCTGCGATCTTATGCTCCAAGCGCAGCTTGACAACGGCATTTGCCGTCAGCATACAGCCCATGGAGTGTGCCACAATGACCACGCGCTCATACGCAGCGCACACGTCTGCGATCTCGCGCTCGACCTGCGTTTCCCACCTTTCGCGGCTCGTATGCCGAAAATCGCGCAAGGTACCGCCATGCCCGTCAAGTTGTATGCTTTTGATCGACCATTCTGCGGGCACGTGGGACAGCAGCATATCAAAATGATGTGGACAGCCCAAAAAGCCGTGCGCCATCAGCACGCAAACGCGCGCCCCTGCCACGATTCTTTCAAAGGGCTCATACTGTTTTTCTTTCATGACTTAAAGTTATGCTGCCGCATCAAAAGAGAATCGCGGCACGTAGTAGTAAACCACCACGCTTGCTGCAGGCGCAGCCTCGCCCGTGACAAAGTCACGGCGTGCAACCGGTACGTAGGGCGTGGGATTACAGTTGTACTTATCGGAGATCTTACCGCCGCCGGTGATGTTACCGAAGATCTCTCCCCAGCCGCCGTAGTAGTTCAGATACTCCTGAAAATCGTTATAGTGGTTGTAGGTATAGAACACGTATCTCTCGTTGATATCAATGATCTTATCCCCGTTGACGTCAAAGCGCGCATACACGATGCGTGCTGCACCGCGCGTGATGCTGTGACCGTTGTTATAGAGTGCCGGGCGGTAGGCGGGATCGCAATCCGTTCCCGTTGTACCGATATCGATCTCATAATATTCCAGTCTGCCGCCGCAGCCGCTGATATCGGGCAGCTCGGGCTCATAGGGGTACTTGGTCGTGCTGCCCGAGAATCTGGTATGATTGACGCGCAGATATTCCCCCCAGATGCTGTCGTCGGGATCGGTCTTTTTGGAATTGGAGTAGTTGGCGGGAATGTTGCCAAAAGCGAACACGTATGCCGCGACCTCCTCCAAAGACACGTATGCCGCCCCCTTGTGCACTTGGCTGACTACTTGACCGCTATAGTCTACAATATAATACGTATTACCGTCCTCGGAGAAGGAAGCGTGCGTATTGCGCACCAGCATACCGTCCTCGGTGGGCTGCTGCTCTGCGATGGTTGGCTTTTGATCCTGCGGCTCGATCGAGCCCGACATAAAGCCGTGCTGGGTGCGCCAGTAAGCATCCCAGTATTCCTCTGCGGGCTCGTAGTCGCTGTAAAATTCCGCTGCCGACATATTGACGTACGGGTCAACGTCGGGGCTGAACAGCGATTCCGTCTCAGCTTCGGTGGTAATCTCCTCGGTCGTAGGCTCTTCGGTAGCTTCCTCGGTCGTAGGCTCTTCGGTAGCTTCCTCGGTTGTGGGAGCGTCAGTTTCCGGCTCCTTGGTGGGTTGTTCGGTAGGCTCTTTTGTCGGCTGTTCGGTCGTGGGCTCAGGGTCAGCGGTCGATTCTGCGGTCGATTCTTGAATCGACCCTACGGGGTTGGTCTCGGTGGTCTCCTGCGTTGTGTCGACAGGCTCGGGCGCAGGAAGATCGCAGCCCAGCAGCAGCGCACAGATCAAGAGCAGCGCACCGATCAAAGTTACTGTTTTTTTCATGCCTTCTCCTTAAATCTCGGTTCGTCCGCAATATTTCATATCGGGTCCGTGCGCGTACAAGTGAGAGGTATCGGAGTAGCACAGCATGCGCGGTACGGTAAAGCCCGTTTTTTGGTTTTTGAATTCGATCACGGTCACGCCCGTGTGGTTGTAGTTGAAGCCCGCCCACACAAGATGCAGCGGAATATGCAAAAGGTGGGATATTAAAATCCTGCCCGTACCCGCATGGCAAAACAGCGCGACCTTGTCGTCGCTCGGGGTTGTGATGCGGTAGACGCCATCCTCTTCCACATAGCCAAGACGGGTCAGAAAATCCCTGCAGCCCGCGCTGATCTTTTCCAGCGCGTCCTGCATGCCCGACGTGGAAAAGCCGGGCGCTTCCAGAGCGTGGTCAAAATCCAGATCCATCGCACCGTCGCGGCGCAGATCCACGCGGTCAACCAGCGAGACCGATTTGAGCTTGCCGTCGGGATAAGGCGTGAGCCTGTGCTCGTCGCCGATCTCGTGCGACCAAGGCTCTACCGTATACTCCAGCCCCAGCAGCCGGCAGGTCGGCTCTGCGGTCTGTCTTGCCCTGCCCATGGGCGAGCAAAACACGCGGTCGATCCCCGACGCGGCAAGTCTTTTGCCCACCGCCTCTGCCTGCGCGATCCCGCGCTCGGTCAAGGAGTCGGTTTCGTAGTCGGGGTCGCCATGGCGAATGATGTAAAGCAGCATAAATGCGCCTTAATCGACCACGCGGTCGATCACCTCGCACAGATGCGCTGCATCGGCTGCCTGCAGATTCAGAGAAGCCACGTTGATAGGCAAATTGCCCACCAGCTTTTTATACAGTGCAAGGGCTGCCACGCAGCTGCCCGCGTAAGAGGGGTGCGAGAGGTCGGGATCGTACAATTCGATCTCGGGATACGCCTTGCGGATCTCAAAGAAGCTCTTACCCACGTGCGCGCACGTGCCGCCCACCTTGCGGGCTGCCGCGTCGTAAGAGGCTGCCAAGCCCTCGGTCATACTCTGATTGGTCCAGCCGAACTCATCAAGCAGATCGCAGCCCTCCTTGCGTCCCCAGGTCGCGTACAGAACGGTGCGAGCGGGCTTGACAAGGTCAACGCAGCCGCGAACACCATGCAAAA
>JAGBXH010000355.1 GCA_017629395.1 Clostridia bacterium
ATATGACGCAGGAGCAGTGGGCGCAGGTGGATTGCGCGCAGACCAATCTCCACGTCAGCTGTACCGATGGAGATATTCTGCCGTAATGAGAGAATTTCATATTTTTCGCCCCGAAGAGGGGAAGAGCAAAGCCGGTGATGCCCTTGCGCGCATGCTTGCCGAGGAATCACCCGGCAAATCCTACGCCGACGCCATGCGGGCGCGCGTGTCGGGTGCGCTGGTGGGAGAGTGTACCGACACCTATTTCGTCGCGCTGGACGGCGACGATTGCGTCAGCCGCCTTTGGTACGGCTGGGGAACGCACGAGAGTGCCATTGGCAATTTCGGCAACTTTTTGACGCTGGAAGAGTACCGCGGGCAGGGCATCGGTACGCGCCTTTTGGAGATGTGGTATGCCGATCTGCAGGCGCGCGACGATGTGCCTTTAGCGCTGTTTTGCACCTCAGCCCCCAAAGCCGCACTTATGTACGAAAAATACGGCATGCGCCCCATTGCGCAGGATGCCGCCTACGGTCCATCCTATATGCCGCTTGGAAAAAGCCCTGCGCGCTTTGCGGACTTTTGCGAGGCGTATTATCAGCCCTCATCTTATCTGATCAGCCGCCCTGCAAGCTTTGCGTACCGCCACGAGATCGATTGCCTGCTCAAATTTGCGCTCTCTGTGCGTGGCGAGAGCCTTGGCATCGGCGAGATTCCGAGTGCCGAGCATGCAATCCTGTATGCCCCCGACCGCGCACAAATGCTGTTTACCGAGCGTGGCACGTGCGTGGGCTGGAGCGTGGACGGACAGGCGCAGGTGCATCCCGCATACCAAAATCTGAAAATTGAGAGGTAAGCTATGTTAACAAAATTTATCGTAGAGCAATACAAAAAGACCGCGCACGGACGTCAGGACGACACGGGCGACGTGTTTTACTTCAGCGCAGCCGATTTTGAGGGCTTGCGTGCCGAGCCTTACGACTTTGTGTCGTCCATGGGGCACGAGCTGCGCGGATTTCTTTACAGCTATGAAAACCCAATTGCGAATCGTCTGATCGTGTTTGATCACGGCATGGGCGCAGGGCATTGGGCGTACGTGCGCGAGATCGAAATGCTTTGCAAGCGCGGATACCTCGTGCTTGCCTACGACCACACGGGCTGCGCATGCTCGGGCGGTGAGGGTACGAACGGCATGGCGCAATCCTTGCACGACCTTGACGATTGCTTTAAGGTGATCAAGGCAGACCAGCGCTTTGCGGGCTATGATTTCTCGGTCGTCGGGCATAGCTGGGGCGGATTTTCCACACTCAATATCTCGGCTTTACATCCCGATATCTCGCACGTGGTCGTCTTTTCCGGCTTTGTGTCGGTCGAGCTGCTGATCGCGTCCTACTTCGGCGGTATCCTAAAGGGCTGCCGCAAGCCCATCATGGCACTGGAGCGCGAGAAAAATCCCGATTACGTAGACTATAACGCAGTCGAATCGCTCAAAAAAAGCAGTGCCAAGGTGCTGCTGATCTATTCGGATGACGATCAGCTTTGCAAGAAAAATCCGCACTACGATGCGCTTGCCGCAGGTCTTGCGGGCAAGGAAAACGTGGAGTTGGTGCTGGTCAAAGGCAAGGGGCACAACCCCAACTATACCGCCGATGCCGTCAAGTACAAGGATGCTTTCTTTGCAACACTGCAAAAAAAGCGCAAGAAAGGGCAGCTTGCAACCATCGAGCAAAAGGCTGCCTTTGTCGGGGGCTATGATTGGGATCGTATGACCGCGCAGGACGAAGCGGTTTGGGAGAAGGTCTATCAGGCTCTTGAAAAATAATTGCAAAAAGCCGCCGCTTGGCGGCTTTTTGTGTGATGAGAATTGTCGCGGCGGGAGCAAGACAGTGCCCTACGATCTTTTTGCTCATTCCCATTGACTCGCATTTGCTTTTATGCTATAATCTCTGTAAGATTTGACCCCGAAAGGAAGACCTTGTCATGCAAAAATCCTACCGCCGCACGATTGCGGCATGCTACGCGGTGAATATCACCATGAGCGTGATCGGCAACCTGCCGCC